>NZ_JBVJCO010000019.1:115978-163416 GCF_055588525.1 Kitasatospora sp. NPDC041988 | reverse complement strand
CCCCCCCCCCCCCCCCCCCCCCCCCCCCCCCCCCCCCCCCCCCCCCCCCCCCCCCCCCCCCCCCCCCCCCCCCCCCCCCCCCCCCCCCCCCCCGCTGCGTTCCACGGCACTGCGTGTACGGCCGGGAGGACCGGGGTACGGCGTCAGTGCGGCCGACCGAACGCCGCACACCCGCACCCCGGGGAGGCACCCTTGCTGGTCGAGACGCTCGCCTTCGCCCTCGTCGGCCTGATCGTCGGCGCCGCCGCGCTGCTTTCACTGCCCGCGTACTTCCCGGCCGGGCGGGGGCTGACGATGGGGACGGCGCTGGTCTCGGCGCTGCTCGCCGGTGTGATCGCGCACTTCACGCTGGACGGCGGGTTCCCGGCGGTCAGCATCGCGGTCTCGGCGGTCGCCTCGGCCCTGCTCACCTCGGTGCTGGCCCGGCCCGACCTCGCCGCCGGGCGCCAGCCCGCCCACCGGCACCACCCGCACCGGGCCGGCGCCCACCGCCGGCACCGCCCCGCCTGACGGCCCCGGCTGGGCCGACGGCCGCGGACCCGCCTTACGAGGCGAGGCCCAGCGCGGCCATCCGCTTGGTGTGCGCCTCGGTGATCCGGTTGAACATCTTGCCGACCTCGACCAGGTCGAAGCCCTGCACGTGCATGCCGCCGACCAGCAGGTTGGAGAGCGCGTCCCGCTCCGCGACCACCCGCTGGGCCTGGCTCAGCGCCTCGCCCATCAGCCGCCGGCCCCAGAGCGCCAGCCGGCCGCCGGCGCGAGGGTCGGCCTCGATGGCCTGCCGCACCTTGTCGACGGCGAACTGGGCGTGCCCGGTGTCCGACATCACGCCGAGGACCAGGTCGCGGGTGTCGTCGTCCAGGCGGACGGCCACCTCGCGGTAGAAGTCGGTGGCGATCGCGTCGCCCACGTAGGCCTTGACCAGGCCCTCCAGCCAGTCCGAGGGCGCGGTCATCCGGTGGAAGAGCTCCAGCGGCTCGACGAACGGCCGCATCGCCTCCTGCGGGTCGGCGCCCACCTCGGCGAGCCGGTCGTGCAGCCGCTGGTAGTGCTGGAACTCGGCGGAGGCCATCCGGGCCAGCGCGGCCTTGTCGGCGAGGTCCGGCGCGAGCTTGGCGTCCTCGGCGAGCCGCTCGAAGGCGCTCAGCTCGCCGTACGCGAGGGCGCCGAGCAGGTCCAGCACGGCCGCCCGGTAGCCGGGGTCGGCCGAGCAGCTCGCCCAGTCCCCGATCGAACCGGCCCCGTCGTCCTGCGTCTCACCATGGGTCTCCATGACCGGCCACCTTAGTCCCGCCCGCCCTCCCGCACACGCATGGTCCGGCACCCGCCGCCCCGGCCCCGGGCCCCGCCGCCGCGCACCCGGCGAGCAGGCCGCCCACCGCCCCGCAGGCCCTCCGAGCAGCGATGTCATGCGCGTCACGTGTTCGAGTGGTCGCGTCACGGTATGGTGGTAGGGAGACCCGTAGTGCTCGCACGGTGTCACCGCCGTCTCGGTGCGCCGGGCAAGCCCGCTCCGTAGCGGGACCGTCCCTAGGACGTGTCCGTACCGGAAGCCGGGTCCTCACGTACGCGGATGCCCGGTCGGAGAGCCGATCGGCTCCGACCATGGCTTGGACTTCAAGCCTTGGCACCGCATCAGTGGCCGAGCGAGGGCCGCCGCGGACCGCGCCGCCCGGCGCAAGGTCCCGCGCAGGTCCCTCACGGGAAATCCTCCCCGACGCCGCCGGAGACGCGCCCCTTCACCGGGCCGCGCGCACCGGCCGGCCGCAGGGACCGGCGCGGTTGTGCGTCCGCGCAGCTGTCATCAGGGCCCCTGGCCCGTACGCAGCCGCGCGGCTGCCCGCCGCTCTCTCGCTCTCGGCCCCACCACACGGAAGAGGCAGCACCCTGTCCACCACCGCTGAACCCGCCAAGACCACTTTCCGGGACCTGGGGATCCTCCCGGAGACCGCCGAGGCCCTGGAGGCCGTCGGCATCATCCACCCCTTCCCCATCCAGGAGATGACCCTCCCGGTCGCGCTGACCGGCCACGACGTCATCGGCCAGGCCAAGACCGGCACCGGCAAGACCCTCGGTTTCGGCCTCCCGCTGATCGAGCGCGTCGTCGTCCGCGCCGACATCGACGCCGGCCGGGCCACCGAGGACCAGCTCTCCGACGGCCCGCAGGCCCTGATCGTCGTCCCGACCCGTGAGCTGTGCACCCAGGTCACCAACGACCTGCAGACGGCCGGCAAGGTCCGCGACGTCCGCGTGCTCGCGATCTACGGCGGCCGCGCCTACGAGCCGCAGGTCGAGGCGCTCAAGAAGGGCGTCGACATCATCGTCGGCACCCCGGGTCGCCTGCTCGACCTCGCGGGGCAGCGCAAGCTGGACCTGTCGAAGGTCCGCGCACTGGTCCTCGACGAGGCCGACGAGATGCTCGACCTGGGCTTCCTGCCCGACGTCGAGAAGATCATCACCATGCTGCCCGCCAAGCGGCAGACCCTGCTGTTCTCGGCGACCATGCCGGGCCAGGTCATCAGCCTCGCCCGCCGGTACATGAGCCAGCCGACCCACATCCGGGCCGCCGCGCCGGACGACACCGGCCACACCGTGGCCAACACCACCCAGCACATCTTCCGGGCGCACTCGCTCGACAAGGTGGAGATGGTCTCGCGCATCCTGCAGTCCGACGGCCGCGGCCTCGCGATGATCTTCTGCCGGACCAAGCGCACCGCCGCCGACGTCTCCGACCAGCTCACCCAGCGCGGCTTCGCGGCCGGCGCGGTCCACGGCGACCTCGGCCAGGGCGCCCGCGAGCAGGCGCTGCGGGCCTTCCGCAGCGGCAAGGTCGACGTGCTGGTCTGCACCGACGTCGCGGCCCGCGGCATCGATGTCGAGGGCGTCACGCACGTCATCAACTACCAGTGCCCCGAGGACGAGAAGACCTACCTGCACCGGATCGGCCGCACCGGCCGGGCCGGCGCCTCCGGCACCGCCGTCACGCTGGTCGACTGGGACGACATCCCGCGCTGGCAGCTGATCAACAAGGCGCTGGACCTCAAGTTCAACGAGCCGGAGGAGACCTACTCCACCTCGCCGCACCTGTACGAGCTGCTGAAGATCGCCAAGGGCACCACCGGTGTCCTGCCGCGGTCGGAGCGGACCCGGGCCGGGCTCGGCGCGGAGGAGGTCGAGGACCTCGGCGAGACCGGCGGGCGCGGTTCGCGTTCGGCCGGCGGCCGTGGCCGGGCCGCCGCGAAGGGCGGCTCCGGCAAGCCCGCCGCCGCCGTCGAGACCCCCGAGGAGAAGCCGGCCCGCCGGACCCGTGAGCGCCGCCGCACCCGTGCCGGCAGCGAGGTCGCGGCCGACGCGGTGACGGGCGTGCCCGTCGAGGGCGCCGCCGTGGTCGACGCGCCGGCAACCCCGGCGGCTCCCGCCATCGAGGGTGCCGAGGGCGAGGCCGCAGCGCCGCGCCGCCGCCGTCGCCGTCCGCGCAGCGCCGCCGCAGGCGAGGGCGCGGTCGCCGCGGTGGCCGAGGCTCCGGCCGCGGTCGCCGAGACCGCCACGGAGGAGAAGCCGGCCCGCCGCACCCGCAGCCGGGCCAAGGCGAAGGCCGAGCCGGCCGCCGAGGGCGCTGCGGCGCCCGAGGCCGCCGCGGACGCCCCGGCCGAGGCCCCGGCCCCGCGCCGCCGGACCCGGAGCCGCCGCCCGGCCGCCGAGGCCGCCGAGGCGACGCCGGAGAGCTGACACACCCGAGGCACCGCCCGGAGGGGGCGGCCCGGTCCCGCGTGTCGGGGCGGGGCCGTCCCCTCCGGCGTTTGACGCCATAGGCTCAGGGGTTACCGGCCGGTCACTCCGGCCGGGTCGCAGGAGAGCCGCAGGAGATCCAGGAGATCCGCCCATGAGCACGCCGCCGTTCCTCACCCTCCCCCGTTGTGCGCGTGCGCTGCGGGTGGCGACCGCCCGCGGGGAGTTCGCCGCCCTGCGGGCCGAACCGGCGGGCGCGGTACGCGGGTCGGCGCTGCTGGTGCCCGGGTTCACCGGCAGCAAGGAGGACTTCATCGCCCTGCTGGAGCCGCTCGCGGCGGCCGGCTACCGGGTGACCGCGGTCGACCAGCGCGGCCAGTTCGAGACCGGCGGCCCTGACGACCCGGCCGCCTACACCGTGGACGCGCTGGGCGCGGACGTCCGGGCGCTCTCCGCCGCGCTGGCCGCCGACGGGGCTCCGCTGCACCTGCTGGGCCACTCCTTCGGCGGCCAGGTGGTCCGGGAGGCTGTCCTGGCGGCCGCCGCCGACGGCCCGCTGCCCTGGCGTTCGCTGACCCTGATGTCCACCGGGCCGGGGGCGATCGAGCCGGGCGAGGCGGAGCGCACCAAGCTGCTGATCTCGGTGCTGCCGACGATGAGCCTGGAGGAGATCTGGCAGGTGCTCCAGCAGATGGAGGAGGGCTCGGGCGACCCGGCCCGCCACCGGACCCCCGAGGTCGCCGAGTTCCTGCACCGCCGCTGGGTGGCCAATGTGCCGCAGGCGCTCGTGACCACCGGCAGCCACCTGGTCGACGCGCCCGACCGGGTGGACGAGCTGGCCGCGGCCGCCGGCGGTCTGCCGACGCTGGTGCTCTCCGGCGTCCGGGACTACGCCTGGCCGGTCCCGGAGCAGACGAAGATGGCCGAACGACTGGGTGCCGGCCGGGTGGTGGTCGAGGACGCCGGCCACTCCCCCAACGCCGAGCAGCCGGCCGCCACCGCCGAGGCGCTGACCGGCTTCTGGAGCCGTTCCTAGCGGCGGTTCCGGGGGCTCCACCCCGGCCCGGCCGCCGTCAGCGCGGGACAAAATTCGTTAGTTACGGTAATATTTGATTCTGTCCGGGAATCGTCGACATCGACGTCGACGTCGGCGCGAATCAGCCGAAACCAGGACTTTACGGACGGGCAACGACCCGGTAGCAGCACCACGACAGAGTGGTTCACGCGGGACCAGAGGTCCTGGGCAAGCAGGGGGGAGCCCTTTTGCCGCAGCAGACCGTCGACCGTTCGACACGACAGACCCCGAAAGGGCTGATACCGACTCAGCCACGACCGCCCCGCACCGCGGGGCCAGGAAAGGAGACGCCCATGCGTTTCGAGATCCTCCGACTGGACGACGCCAACGGCACCGCCACCGACCGACTGATCGCCGACGCCGAGACCGTCCGCGAGTTCGTCCAGGCCGCCGCCCGCACCGGCGAGCGCCTGCTCATCCGTCCGTGCCCGACCGTCTGACCCAGCGCGGCGCCTCCGACCGGGAGCCCTCACCCGCCGCCGAAGACCCGGGAACGTCCGATCCCGACGTTCCGATACCCGACTGACGCCCCGTCGCCGCGATCGCCGATGACGGGGCGTCAGTGCGTCCGGGCCTCCCCCGCCGTCGGGCCGACGTTTGCCGCCGCCCGCCGCTGGACATTCCCTACCGGGAGCCGCCCGCACCGCGCCCACCCCGCGCCGGACGGACGCCCGCCACCGACAGGTGCCGCCGCGCCCTCCGTACGGGTGATCGTCCTTGACGCGGCGGTCCGGAGGGAGGAGCGTTGTCGGCTATGAGGGGCGAGCCAAGCTGCCCGAGGTGCGCCGGTCGGGTCCGCGCCCCCGGTCTGTTCTCAGACACCTGGCAGTGTGACCGGCACGGGGACGTGCACCCGATGCAGCCGGTGCTGCCCCCGAGCGTGGAAGCGCTCGACGTCGCCGTCGCCCGTTCACAGGTCCCCGTCTGGCTGCCCTGGCCGCTCCCGGTCGGCTGGCTCTACACGGGCATCGCGCACGTCGGCGACGACGTCTCGGGCGCCCGGGCCACCGCCGTCGCCTGCTCCGGCCCGGCGCCGCTCGGCGGCTTCGGGGAGCTGGTGCTGGTCGCCGAGGAGCTGGGCGTCGGGCTCGGCGCCCGGTACGCGGGGCTGACCGGCCCGGACCCGGGCGAGTCCGTCGCCCTCTACAAGCCCGCCGACGCCAAGCTGATGGCGGCCGGGCGGCCCACCCCGATGTTCCACGTCCCGGACGCGCCGGCCGACCGCGCGGTCTTCGTCGGCGAGGCCCGCGGGCTCTGGCTCTGGGCGGTGGCCTGGCCCGAGCAGTCGGCGCTGGTGATGTACGACGAGCTGGTCCTCACCGACCTGCGTGAGGCCGGCGCCGAGCTGGACCTGCTCCCCTGCGGGGCCCTCTCCCCCCGCCTGCTCGGCTGAGCCTCACGGGGGCCGCACTATCCTGGGCCGCACCCCGCCGCCCACCCCAGGAGCCGACCCCGTGCGCATCGACCTGCACGCCCACAGCAACGCCTCCGACGGCACCGACAGCCCGGCCGAGCTGGTCGCGGCGGCGGTCGCCGCGGGTCTGGACGTGGTGGCGCTGACCGACCACGACACGGTGGGGGGCCACGCCGAGGCCGCCGAGGCGGTGCACGCCCTGCCGGCCGGCACCCGGCTGACCCTCGTCCCGGGGGCCGAGCTGTCCTGCGTCGTGGACGGCATCAGCATGCACCTGCTGGCCTACCTGTTCGACCCGGCCGAGCCGGAGTTCGCGCAGGAGCGCGAGCTGGTGCGCACCGACCGGTTCCGGCGCGGGCGGGCGATCGTCGAGCGGTGCCGCACGCTGGGCGCGGACATCAGCTGGGAGCAGGTCGAGCGGATCGCGGGCGCCGGTTCGGTGGGCCGGCCGCACATCGCCAGCGCGTTGGTCGAGGCAGGCGTGGTGGCCACCGTCTCGGACGCGTTCACGCCCGAGTGGCTGGCCAACGGCGGGCGGGCGGACGTCCGCAAGCACGAGACCGACCCGGCCGAGGCGGTCCGGCTGGTCCGGGCGGCCGGCGGGGTGCCGGTCTTCGCGCACCCGGGCGCGGTCAAGCGCGGGCGGACCGTCTCCGACCAGGTGATCGCGGACCTCGCGGCGGCCGGGCTGGCCGCGCTGGAGGTCGACCACATCGACCACGACGAGCCGGCCCGGGAGCACCTGCGCGGGCTGGCCGCCGAGCTCGGCCTGCTGACCACCGGGTCCAGCGACTACCACGGCAGCCGCAAGACCGTCCGGCTCGGTGAGCACACCACCGATCCCGCCGTCTACGAGGCGCTGGTGGCGCAGGCCACCGGCGCGAAGCCGATCGGGGGGTAGGACCTCCCCGGCGCGCACGCCGGGGTGCGGGAGCGTCCGGAGGCTCGCAGATCCCGGCCTGAGCCGGCGTCAGTCCAGCGGTACCGCACGGCGGTCGGGGTCGCGCAGGTCGGTGCCGTGCTGGAGCCAGCGCTCCTCCAGCGCGGCCGCGCCGTGCACGCGCTTCCAGCCGGCCTCGTTGGGCGTCATCGGCAGCAGCGGCAGGAAGCGGACCGGGTCGGCCGGCTCGTCCAGCTCCAGATCGGGCACCAGGCCGCCCGGCTCGGCGGCCATCACCGAGGTGAACGGTGCGCCGTCCCAGAGCGGGGACCCGAGGTCCAGCGAGCCTCCGGGGGCCACCACCAGGCCCTCCACCTGCGGCGTCGCGGCGAAGGTGGCCAGGGTGCGGAGCACGCTGTCGCGCCCCCCACGGACCGTCAGGACCAGTTCGGCGCGCGGGCCGCGGACCTGGTCGGCGACCGTCGCGGTCGGGTCGGCCATCGGTGCGGCGGCCATCCCGAGCGTGGCGTAGCGGACCAGTCCCTCGGCGTCCGGGCCGAAGCGCAGCACCTCGATCCGGTCCGCGCCGAGGAAGGTGACCGCGGCACGGCCGCTCGGTTCGCCGAAGGTGGTCAGCAGCCGGGCCTCGACGGCGGCCAGCACCGCCTCCCGGGAGAGTCCGGAGGGGTCGTGGGAACTGCCGCCGGAGGCCGAGGAGGGGTCGCCGAAGAGCGGGAAGTCGTGCGCCATGCCGTGAGCGTAACCCGGGGCACCCGCCCGGTTGTCACGAGCGTCACGGGAACGCCGAAGCGGCAATGGCCGGTCAGATGTTAGTGTGAGCGACTGGCCACCGGGGATGCTTACCTCCTCCGGGGCAGCGGCGTGAAGGAGGTGGTTGCGGTGGATACCAGCCGACCATGCAGTACCGGCAGCTCTACCCGGCCCGGACGCCTTCCCCGTACCCCTCGTCACGCAGGCTGAAACAGCCCCAGCAGTAGCTGGGCCCGCCGCGTCCGTCGAGACGACCGAGGCAGTGTCGGGCCGGCCCGGGAGAGCACCCTCACCGGCGTCCGGTCGTTCCAGCGCGTGCCCCAGCAAGGCCGAGGACCGACCGCAGGCGCCCTTCCACCGGTGTTCCTTCGCCGTCGCACCACGGCCACTCTTCTCACCGTGCCGCCGTGCGGCGGCTCCTGCCCCAGGGAGCCTGCCATGTCGATGATCAACAGCCTGCGCGCCGCCGTCCGCACCAACCGCCGCCGCTCGGCGGCCGGCCTGTTCGACTCGATCCACCCGGGTGCCTCCACCTCGGCGGTGGTGGACTGCGCCGTCTACCAGCAGGGCCGGCGGCAGGGCGAGACCTGCAGCCCGCGCGAGGCGGCTCGCCTCGTCAAGGCCTCGCAGCAAGTACCGGACGGTGCAGGATCGTTCAGCTGGATCGGACTGCACGAGCCGACCGAGGCCGAGTTCGAGGGCATCGCCCAGCGCTTCGGCCTGCACCCGCTGGCGGTCGAGGACGCCGTCCACGCGCACCAGCGGCCCAAGGTCGAGCGGTACGACGACGTGCTGTTCGCCGTCTTCAAGACGATCCGCTACGTCGAGCACGACCAGCTCACCCCGACCAGCGAGGTGGTCGAGACCGGCGAGCTGATGGTCTTCGCCGGGCGGGACTTCGTGATCACCGTCCGGCACGGCGGGCACAGCTCGCTGCAGGAGCTGCGGCACCGGCTGGAGGCCGACGCGGACGGCTCCGGGCTGCTCGCCAAGGGCCCGTCCGCGGTCCTGCACGCGATCGCCGACCAGGTGGTGGACAACTACCTGCTGGTCGCCGACCGGCTGCAGACCGACGTGGACGAGATCGAGTTCGACGTCTTCTCCAACAAGGGCGGCCGGGGCACCGACGTCGGCCGGGTCTACCAGCTCAAGCGCGAAGTACTGGAGTTCAAGCGGGCGGTGACGCCGCTGCTGCGGCCCATGCAGCAGCTCTCCGAGCCGTTGCAGCGACTGGTCGACCCGGACATCCAGAAGTACTTCCGGGACGTCGCCGACCACCTCGCCCGGGTCACCGAGCAGGTGCACGGCTTCGACGAGCTGCTCAACTCGCTGCTCCAGGCCAACCTGGCGCAGGTCTCGGTGGCGCAGAACGAGGACATGCGCAAGATCACCGCCTGGGCGGCGATCTTCGCCGTGCCCACCATGATCACCGGCGTCTACGGCATGAACTTCGACTACATGCCGGAGCTGCACCACAAGTACGGGTACCCGATGGTGCTCGGCAGCGTCGTGCTGATCTGCATCGGCATGTACCGCGGCTTCCGCCGCAACGGCTGGCTGTAGAGCCCCGCGCGGGGCCGCCACGGCCCCACTCGGGCCCGCCGGAGCGCTACTTGCGGCCCCCGCGGGCGACCAGGACCAGGCCGAGCAGGATCAGCACCACCGCCGGGTAGGCGGCCACCGGGGGCCACTGGCCGAGCCAGAGCGCGGCGATCAGCGCGGCCCCCGGGGTCTCCAGCAGGATCGCGGTGGAGGTGACGGACGGGCCCAGGGTGCGCACCACCCGGTTGCTCAGCGAGTGGCCGAGCAGCTGGGCGGTGACCATCAGCAGCACGATCTGCCACCAGGCCCCGGCCGGCCAGCCGCTCATCGGCGTCCCCGCGGCCAGGCAGATCACCAGCAGCACCACCGCCGTGGTGGCGTAGCAGACCAGGGTGTACGCGGTGGTGCTGACGGTCCTGCGGACCTCGGCGCCCAGCAGCATGTACCCGGCCGCCGCGAGGCCGGCACCGAGCGCCAGCGCGTCGCCGAGCATGGCGCGGGGCGACAGCGCCATGTCGACGCCGGTGAGCACCAGCACGCCGGCGAAGGCCACCGACATGCCGATCCAGACCAGCCGGGGCGCCCGCACCCCGAACAGCCGCATCAGCAGGATGGTCCAGAGCGGGGTGGTGGTCACCAGCGCGGTCGCCGAGGCCACCGAGGTCATCCGCAGGCTCGGCATCCAGAGTGCGAAGTGCACCGCGAGCAGCGCACCGGCCGCCACCGCCAGCAGCAGCGCCCGCCGGCCGATCCCGCGCAGCTCGGCGCGGTGCCGCATCAGCGCGTACGGGCCGAGCACGCCGACCGACATGACGTTGCGCCAGAACGCGATCGCCAGGGCGGGGGCGGCGGTGGCGCTGATCAGCGGCCCGGAGAGCGAGATGCCGGAGACGGAGACGGCGAGCAGCAGCAGGTCGAGCTTGGGGAGCGGATGCGAGGGCGCCTGGTCGGCCGCGGTGGCGGTGCGGCCGGATTCGGCGGGGGCGGCGGTCTCGGGCCGGGCGGCGGGCACGGCGCTCCTCTGGCTCGTCGTGAGGGTGTGGGCGGCTCCTAAGGTAAGGCCCGTGGGGCAGTCATGGCACTGTCGCCCGACGGGTGAGACATCTCGTGGACGCCCAGGGCTTACGCTGTGCGCCATGGACCGTACGCCTGCCGCAGCCGCGACCGCCGACGACTTCCTCGACCGGGCCCTGCTGGAGGAGGCCGCGAAGAAGTCCGGCCTGCTCTGGGTGCGCGCCGAGGGCCAGGAGCACAGCCGGGCGCTCTGGCACGCCTGGCACGACGGCGCGGTGGTCGTGGTCGGCGACGGCGGCGAGCAGCCGCTGCACGGGCTCGCCTCCGGGGTCGGCGCGGTGGTCACCGTTCGCAGCAAGGACAAGGGCGGCCGGCTGACCGGCTGGCCGGCCCGGGTCACCGAGCTGACGCCGGGCAGCGAGGCCTGGCTCGGCGCCGTCGAGGAGCTCAAGGGCAAGCGGCTGAACGCGCCCGACACCGACACCATCACCGACCGCTGGGCCCGCGAGTGCCGGGTACTGCGGCTGGAGCCGGCCGCCGGGCTGACCGAGCACCCCGGCGCCATGCCGGACTCCTCGCACGCCGCCGCCCCGATGCCCACCCCCGCCACGACCCGGATGCCCATCCCGGCCGGGCTGCCCAAGCTGCTCCTCAAGCGCCGCAAGGGCTGAGCCGCACCTCCCCGGCCCCCGGAGCAGGAAGCCGGCCGGGCCGACCTCCCGTGCGGCCGCGGGCCGGCTCCCCCGCAGGTCACGTGCCCCGCACGCTTGCCGTGCCTCGCCGGGCCGGGCCCGGGGTGCCCGGGTAGCCTTGGCCGCGGGGCGCTCCCCCGCGCCCGTTCCGGGCATCGAGCAGGTCGAACGAGTCGAGGGAGTCCATGGCAGGGGCAGGCAGCCGGGTCTTCATCTCGCACCTCTCCGGCGTCGCCGTCTTCGACCCGAACGGCGACCAGGTCGGCCGGGTCCGCGACGTGGTGGTCTCGCTCCGCCTCGGCGGCCGCCCGCCCCGGGTGCTCGGGCTGGTGGTCGAGGTGATCGGCCGGCGCCGGATCTTCCTGCCGATGACCAGGGTCACCAGCCTGGAGTCCGGCCAGGTGCTCACCACCGGCGTCATCAACATGCGCCGCTTCGAGCAGCGTCCGTCCGAGACCCTCGTCCTCGGCGAACTGCTGGACCGCACCGTCACCTGGAGCAAGACCGGCCAGGAGGTCACCGTCCTGGACGTCGCGATGGTGCAGTCGCGCCTGCGCGAATGGGAGATCAGCAAGGTCTTCGTCCAGGTCGGCCGGGTCGGCCGGCTGCGCAAGGCCAAGGGCGAGACGATCACCGTGGACTGGAAGGACGTCACCGGCTTCGCCCTCCCCGAGGAGGGCCAGGGCGCCGCCAACCTGCTCGCCACCTTCGACCAGCTGCGCGCCGCCGACCTCGCCAACGTCATGCACCACCTCTCCTCCAAGCGCCGCGCCGAGGTGGCCGCCGCGCTGGACGACGAGCGGCTCGCCGACGTCCTGGAGGAGCTGCCCGAGGACGACCAGGTCGAGATCATCGGCAAGCTGAAGGACGAGCGCGCCGCCGACGTCCTGGAGGCGATGGACCCGGACGACGCCGCCGACCTGCTCTCCGAGCTGCCCGGCGACGAGGCCGAACGGCTGCTCCAGCTGATGGAGCCGGACGAGGCCGAGCCGGTCCGCCGCCTGCTGAAGTACGAGGAGAACACCGCCGGCGGTCTGATGACCACCGAGCCCATCGTGCTGGAACCGGACGCCACCGTGGCCGAGGCACTCGCCCGGGTGCGGGTCTCCGACAACAAGCCGGCCCTGGCCGCGCAGGTCTTCGTCTGCCGCCCTCCGAACGAGACCCCGACCGGCAAGTACCTGGGCACCGTGCACTTCCAGCGACTGCTCCGAGAGCCCCCGTACACCCTGGTCGGCTCGCTGGTGGACGACGACCTGGACCCGCTGCCGCCGGACACCCCGCTGCCGCTGATCACCAGCTACCTGGCGACGTACAACATGGTCGCCGCCCCCGTGGTCGACGAGGCCGACCACCTGGTCGGCGCGGTGACCGTCGACGACGTGCTCGACCACCTGCTGCCCGAGGACTGGCGCGAGGCCGCCCTGCACGGGCCGGCCGACGAGAGAGAGGCGACCGGTGGACGCTGACCGCAAGGGCCGACGGGACGACAGCCCCCGCCAGCGCCTGCAGGGCGAACTGCGCCAACTGCGCCAGCTGCGAGAACTCCGCGAACTGCGCGCCCGGGAGGGCGCCCGCGACCGGCGCGGCGAACCCTCGGCCGGCGGCCCCGCCCGCTCCCGGCTCGACCAGCCGCGGACCGCCCGCCCCGGCCTGATCACCCTGCCGACATACGACCCGGAGGCCTTCGGCAAGCTCTCCGAACGGATCGCCCGCTTCCTCGGGACGGGGCGGTTCATCGTCTGGATGACGATCGTGGTGGTCCTCTGGGTGGGCTGGAACACCGTGCTGCCGGACCAGGTCCACTTCGACGACTACCCGTTCATCTTCCTCACCCTGATGCTCTCGCTCCAGGCCTCGTACGCGGCGCCGCTGATCCTGCTCGCGCAGAACCGCCAGGACGACCGGGACCGCGTCAACATGGAGCAGGACCGCGCCCGCAGCGACCGCAACATCGCCGACACCGAGTACCTGACCCGCGAGGTGGCCGCGCTGCGCCAGGGCCTCGGCGAGGTCGCCACCCGCGCCTTCATCGCCTCCGAGCTGGGGAGCATCCGCTCCGAACTCCAGTCCCTGCTCAAGGAGATCGACGAGCGCCGGGAGACCTCCGACGTGCTGTGACCGGCGGCACGCTACCGCCGGGTTAACCGGTACGCCCGGAGCCGTACCATCAAGGCATGGCCAACGAGACAGAGGTCGCGGCCGGCGTCACGGAGGAGTCCGTACGCCAGGCGCTGGCGACCGTCAACGACCCGGAGATCAACCGCCCGATCACCGAGATCGGCATGGTGAAATCGGTCGAGATCGCCGAGGGCGGCGCGGTGCGCGTCGCGGTCTACCTGACGGTCTCCGGCTGCCCGATGCGCGACACCATCGTCACCCGCGTCCGCGAGGCGGTCGGCAGGGTCCCCGGTGTGACCGGGGTCGAGGTGGAGCTCGACGTGATGAGCGACGAGCAGCGCAAGGAGCTCTCCCAGCTGCTGCGCGGCGGGGCCCCCGAGCGGGAGATCCCGTTCGCCAAGCCCGGCACGCTGACCCGCGTCTACGCCGTCGCCTCCGGCAAGGGCGGCGTCGGCAAGTCCTCGGTGACGGTGAACCTGGCGGCCGCGATGGCCGCGGACGGCCTCAAGGTCGCCGTGGTGGACGCCGACATCTACGGCCACAGCGTGCCCCGGATGCTGGGCGTCGAGGGCCGGCCCACCCAGGTCCAGGACATGATCATGCCGCCGCAGGCGAACGGCGTGAAGGTCATCTCGATCGGCATGTTCACCCCGGGCAACGCCCCCGTGGTCTGGCGCGGCCCGATGCTGCACCGCGCGCTGCAGCAGTTCCTGGCCGACGTCTACTGGGGCGACCTCGACGTCCTGCTGCTCGACCTGCCGCCCGGCACCGGCGACATCGCGATCTCGGTGGCGCAGCTGGTCCCCAACGCGGAGATCCTGATCGTCACCACCCCGCAGATGGCCGCCGCCGAGGTGGCCGAGCGGGCCGGCACCATCGCGGTGCAGACCCACCAGAAGATCGTCGGCGTGATCGAGAACATGTCCGGCATGCCGTGCCCGCACTGCGACGAGATGATCGACGTGTTCGGCACCGGCGGCGGCCAGACCGTCGCCGACGCGCTCACCCGGACCGTCGGCGCCACCGTCCCGGTGCTCGGCTCGATCCCGATCGACGTCCGCCTGCGCGAGGGCGGCGACGACGGCCGCCCGGTCGTGCTCGCCGCCCCCGACTCCCCGGCCGGCGCCGCCCTGCGCGCCGTCGCCGGCAAGCTCGGCGGCCGCCAGCGCGGCCTCTCCGGCCTCTCCCTGGGGCTCACCCCGAAGAACAAGTTCTGACGGACATCTCGAAAGGGCCGGGCGCGTGCGCCCGGCCCTTCGTGCTGTCCGGGGCTACGGGCGGGTGTAGGCGGTCAGGTCGGGGACGGTGGAGAAGCCGGCGCCGTAGGCGCTGACGCCGCGGCCGTAGGCGCCGAGCAGGACGCCGGGGGCCTCGCCGGCGAGCACCCAGCCGTACTCGGACTCGCGGTAGCGGAAGGGTTGCGGCAGGCCGTTCACCGGGAGGCTGAGGGTGGACCAGCCGGGGCCGGCCAGGTCGTCGGCGAGGTCCCAGGCGAGGGCGGACTGCTGGTCCAGCCAGTCCTGGCGCAGGGTGCGGTCCAGCTGGCCCGGCCAGGTCGAGGCGAGCAGGCCGGAGCCGGCCAGCCAGGCCGCGGAGGAGGCGGAGGTCGCCTCCAGGGTGCCGGTGTTGTCGGCGCTGCGGCGGCTGTCCCGGCGGGCGACGGTGACCACGACCGCGAACTTGCGCATGTCGCGCGGCTCGTACTGGCGGGCCGGCTCCTCACCGTGGCCGAGCGTGCCGTAGTCGACGCTGCCGGCCGGTCCGGTGCGCGGGCCGCCGGCGCCGGCCTGCATCAGGTAGCGGCGGCCGGTCCAGCCGTCGTCCAGGCCGTACCAGGGGAAGTCCGCCGACAGGTAGGGCACCAGCGGGTCCGCCGGGCCGGCCTGGCCGCCGACCACCCGGCCACCGGCCGTGGCCGTCCCCACCGCATGACTCGTCGCGTCCATCCCCGGGCCTCCTCAAACGCACGTATTCCTGCCGCTGCGCGCTCCCATCGTGGCGTACCGCGGCGTCTCCGCCGTGCGTCTTCGGTCCGCAGGGGACCGGAAGTGACCGACGGCACAGCGGGAACAATCAGCACAATAGCGGCGCGGACGCCGCCGCCCCGCTCAGCCGTGCGGCCGGGCGGGGCGGTGGTGTCGTCGTGCGGACGCGTCCCCGCCCCGGGCCGAAGGGCACGCCGGGTGCCGAAAGGGTGGGCCCCGCCTGCCCGACGGCGGGCAAGGAGGGCGAGCGAGGAAGCCGTGAGGAACGAGCGGCATCGGAGCGCCGGCCGTCGGCACCCGCTCCGAACGCCCAGAGGCGAGCAGGCGGAGGTGAGCGGGCGGGCTACGTGGCGTCGGGGTCGAACGGGGGACGCTCGCCGGCCTGGAGCGGAGCGCCCGAGGAGGCGGCCGCCGGGGCGGCGGCGGACTTGTCCATGCTGACCGTGCCGGTGCGGCCGTGGCCGTTCACCGTGGCGGCGGGCTTGTCGTCCAGCACCGAGCGGATGTCGAGGGAGTCCCGCATCTCCTTGAGGCCCAGCGGGTCCTCGTTGCCGCCCATGAGCTGCTTGCGGACGAAGGTCTTGGGGTGGAGGTCCTCGAACTCGAAGTCCTTGAACTCCGGGCCGAGCTCGCTGCGGATGTCCTCCTTCGCGCTGTCGGCGAAGGACCGGACCTTGCGGATGAAGCCCATGGTGTCCTGGATCAGCTTCGGCAGCTTGTCCGGACCGAAGATCACGATGGCCATGATGACCAGGGTCAGGATCTCCAGTCCGCCTACGTCGCTGAACACCTAAGCTCCCTCAGCTCGTCGGACAACGGTTCCTAACAGCGTAATGGCCACCGGCGGTTCCAGGGCCCACGGTGTGATGAAGCCGTGGTGAAGACCCGCCGATGGCCGTGGCCGAGGTGACCCCGGGGTGCCCTAACGGGTCTCGTGGTGCAGACCTGCCAGGCCGGAGCTGGGAGTGCGGTCCGGACCGTCGTACGGCGGGGTCGCGCCGCGGGTGGCCGCCACCGGGCGGACCGGGAAGTCCACCGGGACCTGCGCGGTCATCGGGACCAGCCCGCCGCTGCGGCCGGTGCCGCCGACCGCCGGGCTGACCGAGGTGCCGTGCTGGTCCTCGCTCTGCGCGGTGAAGCCGCCGACACCGCCGAGCGTCACCGCGGCGACCGAGAAGGCCCCGGCGGCGGCGAAGACGAACCGGCGCCCGCGCGGCGGGACCTGCCGGACGACGGCGGGGCTCGTGGCGGCCGGCCCGGGGTGGGCGGAGGCCTCGAGGCGGCTGCTTCGCCGGCCCATCAGCGGGCGCAGCACCGATCCGCCGCGCCCGAACGCCCGGGGGTCGATGCCCGGCACCGGAGCGTCGGCGCCGAGCGCGCCCGCGCCGAAGGAGGCGCCGGCGCCGCGGCCGAAGGAACCGCCGTTCAGCCGGCTGCCGCCGAGCGTGCCCCCCGCCGCGGGGAGGCCGCCGCCGGGCAGGTCGTCGTCGTCCCGGCGCGGCCGGTCGGCGGCCGGCGGCCGCTCGTCCGAAAGGTCGTCCGGGAGGGCGCCCACGGCCATCAGCCGGGCCATCAGCCCCGAGGACGGACCGGGCGTGTCGGTACGGGTCAGCAGGTGCTTGACGGCGCGGCCCTCGTCGGCCTCGGCGAGGCACTGCGGGCAGGTCGCCAGGTGGGCCTGGACGCGGTCGCGCGAGTCGTGGCCGAGCTCGCCGTCGACGAAGGCGGAGAGCCGCTCCCCGAGGTGGTGTTCCTCGGCGTGCTCGGTGGGCCGGACGGCGACCGCGCGCAGCGCGGGCTCACCCGGCAGGGCGGCGGACGACGGCACGGGCACGTCGGTGCCGTCCTGGCCGCGGCGGCCCAGCTGGGGCCAGCCGCCCCGGCGGTTGGCGGCCTTGCCGGTCGCGTCCGGCCGGCCCGACCCTGACCGGCCGGTTCCGCTCACGATCGCCTCCGTCCGCGCCCGCCCGGCGCTCCGGGGGCCTCGCCGGCGGCGACGCCGACCGGCACCGGCTCCTCGGAGCCACCCCGGCGCTCGCGGCCGGGGGCCGCGCCGGGAGCGCGGTGCTTGAGCGCGGCGCGCAGGTGCGAGCGGCCGCGGTGGATCCGGCTGCGAACGGTGCCGAGCTTGACGCCGAGCGTGGCCGCGATCTCCTCGTAGGAGAGGCCCTCGATGTCGCAGAGCACCACGGCGGCACGGAACTCGGGGGCCAGCGTGTCCAGCGCCTGCTGGATGTCGGCGTCGAAGTGGGTGTCGCTGAAGTGCTGGGCCGGGCTGGGCTCGCGGGAGGCCAGCCGCTCGGCCGCGTCCTCGCCGAGCGCGTCGAAGCGGATGCGCTGGCGGCGGCGGACCATGTCCAGGAAGAGGTTGGTGGTGATCCGGTGCAACCAGCCCTCGAACGTGCCGGGGGTGTAGGTCGACAACGAACGGAACACCCGGACGAAGACCTCCTGGGTGAGGTCCTCGGCGTCGTGCTGGTTGCCCGTCAGGCGGTAGGCGAGGCGGTAGACGCGGGCGCTGTGGGCCTCGACGATCTCCTCCCACGTGGGCGGAGTCCAGGTCTGCGCGTCGGGACCCTCGGCGAAGCTCGCGAGGGCGGCGGGGGCCTCGGTGGTACCGGCGGCCGGCGTCGCGGCGGCCGGCTGGTCCAGGGGGGAGTGCGCAGGCTGGTTCATCACGGGCTTCGGCGTACGGGCCGACGTGGTGCTGCGGATGTGCCGCCGCACAGGGACGTCGCCCTCGGCCACACCTCCTCGGTCGGCTCTTCTGCCCAGCAGGGCCACCACCATATCCACCTCACCCGTCAAGCCCGGATAAAAGTGCCCGGGGCCGTCAAGCCCGGATACGGGCCCGGGGATGTCGGCTCACCCGGTCCCTGCTCCACCCAACGGCCCGCCGCCGTACGCGGTTCCCGCCCGGCCAGTAATCTGTGGCAGGAAATATCGACATCCGCTTCGACATCCGCTCCGCGCCGGGCCACCGCCCGGGGCTCCGAAAGAGGCAGCCATCAGCGAGTTCGGGCCCGCCCGCGTGGCCCTCGCCGACACCTATGTCGGCGAGGATGCGGTGCTGACGTACGCCCGGGCACAGTCCGCGCGGACCGGCATCAAGGCGATCGGACCGAGCGGCGGGGCCTGTCTGCGCCTGCTGGCGGCGGCGCTGGACGCCAAGGCGGTGGCCGAGATCGGCACCGGGACGGGCGTCTCCGGGGTCTACCTGCTGCGCGGGATGCGGCCGGACGGCGTGCTCACCACGGTGGACTCCGAGCCGGTCCGCCAGCAGCTGGCCCGGGAGGCCTACCAGGCGGCCGGGTTCGCGGCCAACCGGTCGCGGTTCATACCGGGCCGGGCGCTGGAGGTGCTGCCCCGGCTCGCGGACGGCCAGTACGACCTGGTCTTCTGCGACGGGGACCCGGCGGAGTCCCGGGAGTACCTGTCGGAGTCGATGCGGCTGCTGCGGCCCGGCGGGATGGTCTGCTTCGAAGGCGTCTTCCAGGAGGGCCGACTGGCCGAGCCGGAGCTCCAGGACCCGCAGACCCACGCGGTGCGCGACCTGGTCCGGGACGTCCGGGAGAGCGAGTCGCTGCTGCCGGCGCTGCTGCCGGTCTCGGACGGGCTGCTCTGCGCCGTGAAGCGCTGAGGGCCCCGGGCCGGGCCCGGGGACGGCAGCGGACCCCGGAAACCACAGGGCCCGGGCCGACGCAATCGTCGTACCCGGGCCCGGCAGCACATCTCAAGGAGATGGCGAGCACCCGCTGCGGTCAGCCGCAGGCCTTCTTCAGGGCCTCGCCGAGGGCGTCGGCCTCGTCAGGCGTGAGCTCCACCACAAGGCGTCCGCCGCCTTCGAGCGGAACGCGCATGATGATGCCCCGCCCCTCTTTGGTGACTTCGAGCGGGCCGTCACCCGTCCGCGGCTTCATGGCCGCCATGCTCGTTCCCCTTCCTGCAACCGCTCAGCTACGCACCGGCAGTCCGTCCACCGCCGGTATCGAACGCATTGATCGGAAGCCATTATCCCGCATGCCACGGCCTGATGACCAACATCACTCTCGGTGCAACCAGGGCCGGACCGGCCTCAAGCGGCACATTTCCCGGCATAAGCCCCGGCGCGGCGCCGGTCCGTACGCCACCGAAAGGTGCGATACCTCACACTCCCCACCCGGCCGTGTGCTCCGGCATCCTGACACACGACCGACCCGTGACGATCACAAGGGAGCCCCTCACCCATGTCCGATTCCGTGCTGTACGAGCTGGACGGCGGCCTGGCCGTCATCACCATCAACCGTCCGGAGGCGATGAACGCCCTGGACGTCGCCACCAAGGTGGCGCTGCGGGACACCGTGGCCGCCGCCGCCGAGGACCGGGCGGTGCGGGCGGTGCTGCTGACCGGGGCCGGCGAGCGGGCCTTCTGCGTCGGGCAGGACCTCAAGGAGCACCTGGGCCTGCTGAAGCGGGCCGAGGAGACCGGCGAGGGCGCGCTGAAGACCGTCGCCGAGCACTACAACCCGCTGATGCGGGCGCTGGCCGGGATGCGCAAGCCGACCGTGGCGGCCGTCGGCGGCGTGGCGGCGGGCGCGGGCGCCTCGCTGGCCTTCGCCTGCGACTTCCGGATCATCGCGGACACGGCCGGCTTCAACACCGCCTTCGCCGGGATCGCGCTGACCGCCGACTCGGGCGCCTCCTGGACGCTGCCCCGGCTGGTCGGGCACGCCAAGGCGACCGAGCTGCTGATGCTGCCGCGCACGGTGAAGGCCACCGAGGCGATGGAGCTGGGCCTGGCCACCAAGGTCGTGCCGGCCGCCGAGCTGGCCGCCACCGCGCGGGTCTTCGCCAAGGAGCTGGCCGAGGGCCCGACAGTGGCGCTCGGCGCGCTCAAGGAGTCGCTGGCGTACGGCGCCTCGCACTCGCTGGACGAGCTGCTCGACAAGGAGGACGAGCTGCAGACCCTGGCGGGCGAGAGCGAGGACCACCGGATCGCGGTCCGCGCCTTCATCGCCAAGGAGAAGCCGAAGTACCTGGGCCGTTAGGGCTTGAGCGCCTGGCGGACGTGGCAGTCCGCCAGGTGGTCGTCGACCAGGCCGCAGGCCTGCATCAGGGCGTAGGCGGTGGTCGGGCCGACGAAGCGGAAGCCCGCCTTCTTGAGCGCCTTCGCCAGCGCTGTCGACTCGGGCGTGACGGCCGGCACCTCGGCCAGGCTGCGGGGGGCCGGCCGGTCCGGGTCACCGGCGTACTGCCAGATCAACGCGTCCAGGCCGCCGTCGAGTTCGCGGGCGACCTTGGCGTTGGCGATGGACGCCTCGATCTTGGCGCGGTTGCGGATGATCCCGGTGTCGCCGAGCAGCCGCTCGACGTCCGCCGGACCGAACTCGGCGACCTTGTCGATCTCGAAGCCGGCGAACGCGGACCGGAAGCCCTCGCGGCGGCGGAGGATGGTGATCCAGGACAGGCCGGACTGGAATGCCTCCAGGCAGACCCGCTCGAACAGCGCGTCGTCGCCGTGCACCGGGCGGCCCCACTCGGTGTCGTGGTAGACCCGGTAGTCGTCCGTGGAGTCGCCCCAGGCGCAGCGGCGCAGGCCGTCCGGGCCGGTCACGGCGCCGTCCGCGCTCACTGGTCCGCCGCCGGCCTGGCGTCCTCGGGGTGCTTGGTGAGGCTCGCCGGCTCGACCACCTTGGCGAACTCCTCCAGGCCGGGCAGCGGTTCGGCGCCGGCGTCCGGGCCGTCGGTCGCCTCGACGGCGCCGCGCACCGTGGCGACGGCCTCCAGCTCGGCGATCCGGGCATCCCGGTAGGCGAGTTCGGCGCCCAAGCGGTCGAGGACGTCGTCCACCTCGTCCATCCGGTAGCCGCGGACGGCCATCGGCAGGCGGATGCCGTCCACGTCGTCCTGGCTCAGCGGACGGTCCTGCGGCAGCCGGGCGGCGATCCGGTCCTGCACCGCCTCCGGCAGCGAGCCGCCCCCTCCGAGCGCCACCAGCGCGGCGCCGCCGACCACCACGGCCATGGCCACCACGATCACCCAGAACACGTGCTGTCCTCCCGACTTCCCGGCCGGCCCCCGTACTGGTGGGATCATGGTTCCCGAGAGGCCGGGGGCCATCATCGCACCCGCAGCAGCTGTGGAGGAGACATCGGTGGCACTGCGCCTGGGACCACGGGAATTCGGTGACGACGAGCTGGTGATCATGGCGATCGTCAACCGTACCCCGGATTCGTTCTTCGACAGGGGCGCCACCTTCGCCGACGAGGCCGCGTTCGCCGCAGCCGACCGCGCGATGGCCGAGGGCGCCGCGATCCTGGACATCGGCGGGGTGAAGGCCGGGCCGGGCGACGAGGTCACGGTCGAGGAGGAGCTGCGCCGCACCGTGCCGTTCGTGGCGGAGCTGCGCAAGCGCCACCCCGAGGCCGTGATCAGCGTGGACACCTGGCGTCACGAGGTCGGCGAGGCGGTCTGCGAGGCCGGCGCGGACCTGCTGAACGACGCCTGGGGCGGAGTGGACCCGAAGCTCGCCGAGGTGGCCGCCCGGCACGACGTCGGCCTGGTCTGCACCCACGCGGGCGGCGCCGAGCCGCGCACCCGGCCGCACCGGGTCGGCTACGAGGACGTGATGGCGGACATCCTGCGGGTGACCGTCGGGCTCGCCGAGCGGGCGGTGGGGCTGGGCGTGCGACGGGACGCGGTGATCATCGACCCGGGGCACGACTTCGGCAAGAACACCCGGCACTCGCTGGAGGCGACCCGGCGGCTGCCGGAGATGACCGCGACCGGGTTCCCGGTGCTGGTCTCGCTCTCCAACAAGGACTTCGTCGGCGAGACGCTGGACAAGCCGGTGGACGAGCGCCTGCTCGGCACGCTGGCCACCACCGCCGTCTCGGCCTGGCTGGGCGCGCAGGTCTACCGGGCGCACCAGGTGGCGGAGACCCGGCAGGTGCTGGACATGGTCGCCTCGATCCGGGGCACCCGCCCCCCGGCGGTGGCCCGCCGGGGGCTGGCGTAGGCCGCTCTTCCAGGCGCTCGGCTCGCCTCCGGGCCGCTCGCGTGGGGCGGCGCCGGATCTCGTTGTCAGATCTCGTTGGCCGGCCGGCGGGCGTCGGCGAGGATCTTCATGACCTCGTCGATGTCGTCGGTGATGTGGAACAGCTCGAGGTCGTGCGGGGCCGCCTTGCCCTGCGCGACCAGGGTGTTCTTCAGCCAGTCGACCAGGCCGCCCCAGTACTCGCTGCCGAACAGGATCACCGGGAACCGGGTGACCTTCTTCGTCTGGACCAGGGTCAGCGCCTCGAACAGCTCGTCCAGGGTGCCGAGGCCGCCGGGCAGCACCACGAAGCCCTGCGCGTACTTCACGAACATCGTCTTTCGGACGAAGAAGTAACGGAAGTTCAGCCCGAGGTCGACGAACTCGTTGAGCCCCTGCTCGAAGGGCAGCTCGATGCCGAGGCCGACGCTCAGGCCACCGGCGTCCGAGGCCCCGCGGTTGGCCGCCTCCATCGCGCCCGGGCCGCCGCCGGTGATCACCGCGTAGCCGGCCTCGGCCAGCGCCCGGCCGATGGCCACGCCGGCCGCGTACTCGGGCGAGTCGACCGAGGTCCGGGCCGAGCCGAAGACGCTGATCGCGGGCGGGAGTTCGGCGAGTGCGCCGAAGCCCTCGACGAACTCGGAGGTGATCCGCAGCACCCGCCACGGGTCGGTGTGGAGCCAGTCGGTCGGGCCGGTGGTGTCCAGCAGGCGCTGGTCCGTCGTGCTTTCGCCGACCTGGTCCCGGCGCACCAGCACCGGGCCCTTCTGCTTCTCGGGCCATGCCTTCTTCGGGCGCGGCTCGCCCACCCGCTCGGGACCGTGACCGTAGTGCTTTTCGTCTCCAGTGCCTGTCATGACGAAACCCTACGCCCGTTGATCCCGGTTTTCAGGCAACGGTGGAAGGTCGGTTGGGCGACCGGAAGATGGCATTCGGCTGTTGATCCTCCGGCCCGCCCATCGGACCGGTCAGCCGGTCAGCCAGGCGCGGAGCCGGTCCTCGGTCTCGGCGATGGCGGAGAGCGAACAGTGCTCGTCCCGCTTGTGCGCCAGGTTCGGGTCACCGGGGCCGTAGTTGACCGCGGGGACGCCGAGCGCGCTGAAGCGGGCGACGTCGGTCCAGCCGAACTTGGCGCGGGCGACGCCGCCGGTCGCGGCCAGGAAGGCCTGCGCGGCGGGCTGGGAGAGGCCGGGCAGCGCGCCCGGGGAGGAATCGGTGACGGTCAGCTCGAAGCCGTCGAAGACCTCCCGGACGTGCTTCTCGGCGTCCGCCTCGCTGCGGTCCGGCGCATAGCGGAAGTTGACCGTCACCACGCACTCGTCGGGGATGACGTTGCCGGCCACGCCGCCGTCGATGCGGACGGCGTTCAGGCCCTCGCGGTACTCCAGGCCGTCGATCTCCACCCGGCGCGGCCGGTACGCGGTGAGCCGGCCGAGCACCTCGGCGGCGTGGTGGATGGCGTTGTCGCCGAGCCAGCTGCGGGCCGCGTGGGCGCGCACACCGGTCAGCCGGATCTGCACCCGCAGGGTGCCCTGGCAGCCGCCCTCGACGGTGGCCCCGCTGGGCTCCATCAGCACGGCGAAGTCGGCGGCCAGCCAGTCCGGGTGCGCGGCGGCGAGGTGGCCGAGGCCGTTGCGGTGGGCCTCCACCTCCTCGCAGTCGTAGAAGACGTAGGTGAGGTCGCGGTTGGGCTCGGTCAGGGTGGCGGCCAGCCGGAGCTGGACGGCCACACCGGACTTCATGTCGGAGGTGCCGCAGCCGTAGAGCAGGTCGCCCTCGACGTAGGACGGCAGGTTGTCGGCGATCGGCACGGTGTCCAGGTGGCCGGCGAGCAGGACGCGCTCGGCGCGGCCCAGGCTGGTCCGGGCGACCACGTTGTTGCCGTACCGGTCGACGGTGAGGTGCGGGTAGGCGCGCAGGGCGGCCTCCACCGCGTCGGCAAGCGCCTGCTCGTCGCCGCTGACCGACGGGAAGTCGACGAGCCGGGCGGTCAGCGCACCGCCGTCGAGGGTGAGGTCCAGGGGCGTCTTCGGGCTGCTCATGGTCGTCCAGCCTAGTCCCGCGGGCGGCTCCGGCCGTGAACTGCGGGCGGGTGCGGCCGCGAATCCGAGAACCGTGGGCGCCGCACATCCGTCCGAGTGGGTACGGTGTCGGATCAGATGCACGGTGGAGAGGGGCGGCGGTGGCCAGGAAGAAGAGCGGCGAGCAGGGCGGCGACGCGACGCCCGGGCGGCGCCGCAGGCCGCTGCGCGCGGTACTGATCGGACTGCTGGTGCTCGCGGTCGTCGCGGTGGGCCTGTTCTGGCTGCGCGACCAGAAGCTGCTGACCCCCGAGGGCTGCGCGGTGAAGACGCCGGCCGGCGAGGGCACCCTGGAGGTGCCGCAGGCGGCCAACGCGGCGACGATCGCCGCCGTCGCGCACGCACGCGGCCTCCCGGACCGGGCGGTGACCATCTCGCTGGCGACGGCGATGCAGGAGTCCAAGATCCGCAACCTGTCCGGCGGCGACCGGGACTCGGTCGGACTGTTCCAACAGCGGCCCTCGCAGGGCTGGGGCACGGCGGAGCAGATCATGGACCCGGTCTACGCGACCAACAAGTTCCTGGACGGCCTGGTCAAGGTCCCCGGCTACACCCGGCTGCCGCTGACCGACGCGGCCCAGCAGGTGCAGAAGAGCGGCTACCCGCAGGCCTACGCCAAGCACGAGACCAAGGCGACCCTGCTGGCCTCCGCGCTGACCGGCCGCGAGCCGGCCTCGCTCAACTGTGTGGTGCACGACTTCGCCGCGCCGGAGCCGGAGGAGGACACCGCCTCGCCGGCCGCCTCGGCCGTCCCCGCCGCCGCGGCCTCCGCCACCCCGGCCGGGCGGCCGGACCGGGCGCAGGTGCTGAGCGACCGGGTGCGCCGCGAGTTCGGCCGGACGGTGGCGCCGGCCACCGGCTACAGCTCCTCCATCAAGGGCGCCGAGAGCGCCGTCTCGCTCACCCCGGACCCGGCCGCCAGCACCGACGCCGGCCCGGACGCCGAGCGGCAGAACGGCTGGGCGGTGGCGCACTGGGCGGTGACGCAGGCCCAGCAGCTGGGCATCGAGACGGTCGCGTACGACGGGAAGATCTGGCGCAAGGCCAAGTCCGAGGACGGCTGGAAGCCGCAGCCGACCGGTACCTCGACCAAGCTGGTGCTGGTCTCGCTGGCGGCGCCGGCGAAGGCGTAGCGGCCTGCGGCGGTGCGGGCGCGGCGGCCCGCGGAGACACGGGAACGCGGACGGCGGTGGCGTCGCCGCAGCCGCCCGCGGTGGCGCGGCGGACGGTGGTCGCCGGGCGCTGACGCACTGGTGTCCGGGTTGCCGCTGAACGGGTGATTGCGGTCAACTTCGGTGGACGATAGCCCTGTTGCGGCAGGCGGGGTGCAGAACCGTCTCTGCCCTTGGCCCGCACCGTCTCCGCCCCGCCGGCAGGCCGGCCGTCGCACCCCGGCGTCGCACATACGATCCGATCGTCGGCCGGTCCTTTTCCTTGCTCCGGCCGAAACCTTCTGGCTTCTCAAGCGGTAATAACCTCGTCCGCCCGGCGGACGGGACGGACCCAGACCCTTCGAGGAGCCCCATGTCTCACCCCCTCACGCGCCGGATCGCCCAGGCCGCGCTGCTCGTGGCGGCCGGCGCGACCCCGCTGGTCGCGGCCGGCTCCGCGTCCGCCGCCGACGCCCTGCTGCCCAAGTCCGACCTGGCCGCCCCGCTGGGCCAGCTGACCAACACCGACGCGGGGTCCACCCTGCAGCACACCACCCACGAGCTGGGCCAGGCCGCCGGTGACACCGGCGCCGCCACCGTCGCCGCGGGCGTCCCGGCCACCGCCGACGCCACCGGCAACATCGTCGCCCACCAGCTCCCCGAGGCGAACGAGAAGGCCGGCTCGCTGACCGCCCCCGTCGACAAGACCGCCGCCACCACCGGCCAGCTCTCCGCCATCACCCCGAAGGTCGCGTCCGCGCTGGCCGGCAAGCTCGGCGAGGCCGTCACCGGCGGCCACGGCGCGGCCGGCCGCAGCGCCGGGGCCGGCGCCAACCCCGTCGGCGGGCTCTCCCAGACCGCCGGCCTGACCCAGGGTCTGCCCGGCACCGGGGCGCTCACCGGCGCCGTCCCCGGCGCCAACGTCGTCACCGACGCGCTGCCGCTCGGCGCGCTGGGCCGTGCGCTGCCGGCCGAGGCCACCTCCGCCCTGCCCGGCGCCGACGTGCTGGGCCTGGCCGAGCACGGCTCGGCCAACCGCCTCGGCGGCGCCGACCTCGGCCCGAACTCCCCGCTGTCCGGCCTCTCCCCGATCACCGGCCTGCTCGGCGGCATCGGTGGCGGCGGCCTCGGCGGCCTGCCGATCGGCTGATCCCCCGTCCTGACACGAAGGGGGCCGGCGTCCCGTCCCGGACGCCGGCCCCCTTCACTGTGCGGGTGCTCAGCCGCGCAGCCGCTCCACGGCCGCCGCGACCCGCTCGTCGGTCGCGGTGAACGCGACCCGGACGAACCGCTCGCCGGCCGGCCCGTAGAAGTCACCGGGCGCCACCAGGATGCCCAGCCCGGCCAGTTCGGCCACCGTCTCCCAGCACGGCCGGTCCTGGGTCGCCCACAGGTACAGGCTCGCCTCCGAGTGCTCCACCCGGAACCCGTACGCCTCCAGCGCCGCCCGCAGCGCCGAGCGCCGCGCCGCGTACCGCTCGCGCTGCTCGGCCACGTGCGCGTCGTCCGCCAGCGCCGCGATCGTCGCCGCCTGGACCGGCGCCGGCACGATCATGCCGCCGTGCTTGCGCACCTCCAGCAGCTCCCTGACCACCACCGGGTCGCCCGCCACGAAGGAGGCACGGTAACCGGCCAGGTTGGAGCGCTTGGAGAGGGAGTGGACGGCCAGCAGGCCCTCGTGCTGCCTTCCGTCGTCGGGGCCGCCGCAGACGTCCGGGTGCAGGACGGAGACCGGGTCGGCCTCCCAGCCCAGCTCCAGGTAGCACTCGTCGCTGACCAGCAGCGCCCGGTGCTCCCGAGCCCACTCCACCGCGCGGCGCAGCTCGTCCTTGCCGAGCACCCGGCCGGTCGGGTTGGAGGGCGAGTTGACCCAGAGCAGGCGCACCCTCGAACCGTCCAGCTCGTCCACGGAGTCGTACTCGACCGGCTCGGCGCCGCAGAGCCGCGCGCCCACCTCGTAGGTCGGGTAGGCGAGGCGCGGGTAGGCGACCTGGTCGCCGGCGCCGAGGCCGAGCTGGGTCGGCAGCCAGGCCACCAGCTCCTTGGAGCCGACGGTCGGCAGGACGGCCTGCGGGCCGATCTCGGCGCCGACCCGGCGGCGCAGCCAGCCGGCGATCGCCTCGCGCAGCTCCACCGGGCCCCAGACCGTCGGGTACCCGGGGGTGTCGGTGGCGGCGGCCAGCGCCTTCTGGATCACCTCGGGGACCGGGTCCACCGGCGTGCCCACGGAGAAGTCGCAGAGCCCGCCGGGGTGGGCGAGCGCGGTCCGCTTGTACGGCTCCAGCTTGTCCCAGGGGAAGACCGGCAGGAGGTCGGAAACGCGGCGCGCCGCCCCCGGGTGGCCCGGGAACGGCGCGTGCGTGCTGTCGTTGGTGCTCACAGCTCAGTTGCCACCGATCGTCAGTGGTCGGCGTTCTGCGGCGGCAGAGCGGCGATGAACGGGTGGTCGCGCTCGATCAGGCCGAGCTTCGAGGCACCACCGGGCGAACCGAGGTCGTCGAAGAACTCGACGTTCGCCTTGTAGTAGTCCTTCCACTCCTCCGGAGTGTCGTCCTCGTAGAAGATCGCCTCGACCGGGCAGACCGGCTCGCAAGCGCCACAGTCGACACACTCATCCGGGTGGATGTAGAGCGATCGCTCGCCCTCGTAGATGCAGTCAACCGGGCACTCTTCGATGCACGCCTTGTCCTTGACGTCGACACAAGGCTGCGCGATGACGTAGGTCACGCTGTCGTTCCTCCTCGGAAGGGCCCTGGCGGCCCATTCTGTTCTGCTCGCGTGCGCGGGTGAGCGCGGCGTCGTCGATGCCCGCCCCTAGTATCGCGGGTCGGAGACAGCAAATGCACAGGAGGTGCCCAGATGGCGGCTGGAGGACCGGTCCAGGATCGCCCGGAGGTCCGGATAGATCGCTCTGACGTGGGACGACGCGTGTCCGTCCGGCGTGTCACGGAGTTCGTGGACGGTCGGCCGGTGTTCCGGGATGCGATCGGCGTGCTCACATCGTGGGACGATCATGGGCTGACGGTCGTCCCGCGCAGCGGCGATCCGGTCTCCTTCGACGAGAAACTGCTGGTCGCGGGCAAGGTGGTACCGCTCTTCCCGGCCCGGCGCGCCCCCATGCCGGCCACCGCGCCGGTCGAGCTCCAGCGGATCGCCGCCCACGGCTGGCCCGCCGTCGAACAGGAGCCGCTCGGCGCGTGGACGCTGCGCGCCTCGGCCGGGTTCACCCGCCGGGCCAACTCCGTCCAGGCGCTCGGCGACCCCGGGCTGCCGCTGCCGGCCGCGCTGACCGCCGTCCGGGAGTGGTACGCGGCGCGCGGGCTGCCGGCCTGGGTCGAGGTCTCCACGCCCGGCTCGCCCGAGGCGCTGCGGGCCGAGCTGGACCGGCTGGGCGCGACGTACTCGCCGACCCTGGTGCGGGTGGCGGAGCTGGCGCCGCTGACGAAGCTCGGCGACAAGGCCGGCCGGGACCGGGTGCGGCTCGCGCGAACCGCCGACAACGACTGGATGTCGCTGTACCGGCGGGTCACCGACGCCCCGGCCGTCGGGGAGGCCGCCCGCGCGGTGATCCACGGCGGCCCTTCGGTCTGGTTCGCGACCGTCCACGACACCTACGGCTGCGAAACCGAAGGCGACGGGACGCCACCCGTCCTCGCCATCGGGCGCTGTGTCATCGACGGCGCGTGGGCGGGCCTCAGCGCGATCGAGGTCGTGCCGTGGGCCCGCCGCCAGGGCCTGGCCACCGCGGTGATGGCCGTGCTCGCCGCCCGGGCCGCCGAGGAGGGCGCCACCGGCGCGTACCTCCAGGTCGAGGCGGAGAACGACGGTGCGATCGCGCTTTATGACGGACTTGGCTTCACGACCAGTCACACTTACCACTACGCCCGCCTTCCCCAGGGGTAGGACTCCCCCGGGGGCTTCGCCCGCCTGTCCGTCTGTCCGCCCGTCTGTCCGCCCGTCTGTTGTCCGTCCCCCCGTTGTCCGACCGTCTGTTGTCCGCCCGTCGTACGAAAGCCGTCGCAGCCACCGTGACCGAGCAGAGCAGAGCACGCTTCCGGACCGAGGCCCGGGCCGAGCACCCCGATCCGGTGCTGCTCTGCCTGCTCGCCGCCGCCGAGCACACCCCCGCCCCGGACCCCGACGACCCACAGGACCCGCCCACCCTGGAGGCCCTGCTGGCCGCCTGCGAGGCCGCGCTGGAGCGGCACGCCGCCGCCGTCCGGCTGGCCGTCGCCGAGCGCGCGCCGGCCGGGCCGGAGGAGACCGCCGCGCTGCTGGCCGCCGTCCTGGGCGGGCGCGAGCGGTTCCACGGGCGGCAGTCCGACTACCGGCGGCTGGAGTCCTCACTGCTGCCGGAGGTGCTGCGGCGGCGGCGCGGGCTGCCGATCATGCTCTCGCTGGTCTGGACGGCCGTCGCCCGGCGGGCCGGGCTGACCGTCCACGGCGTCGCCCTGCCCGGCCACTTCATCGTCGCGGTCGGCGGCCCGGGCGGCGGCGAGGAGTATGTCCTCGCCGACCCGTTCCACGGCGGGCGGCTGCTCGACCCGGAGGACGCGGCCGCCCTGGCCGGCCGGACCGGCCACCCGTTCACGCCCGAACTGCTCACCCCCGCACAACCCCTGGACATCGTCCACCGGGTACTGGGCAACATCCGGGCCTGGGCCGCCGACCGCCCCGAGCACGCCCGCAGCCAGCTCTGGGCCACCGAACTCGCCCTGCTCCTCCCCCGCCACCCGGCCCAGCTCCGCCTGGAGCGGGCCGAGCTGCTGGTCCGCACCGGCGACTTCCTCGCCGGCTCGGCCGAGATGGACGCGTACGCGGAGATCCTGGACGCCTTCGACCCGGACACCGCCGCCCGGGTCCGCCTCGACGCCCGGGCGGCCCGGCACCGACTGAACTAAGGCGTTTCCGACGATTCCCGCCTGGCGCACGGAACTGTCGGACACGCCCCTCGCGCGGGCTCCTACAGCCAGCCCTTCTCACGGGCGATCCGGACCGCCTCGGTGCGGTTGCGGGCCTCGGTCTTCTGGATCGCCATCGACAGGTAGTTGCGCACCGTCCCCTCGGACAGGTGCAGCCGCCGGGCGATGTCCGCGTTCACCGCGCCGTCCGAGGCGGCCGCCAGCACGTCCCGCTCGCGGGCGGTCAGCGGGTTGGCCCCCTCGGCGAGCGCCGCGGCGGCCAGCACCGGGTCGATCACCCGCTCGCCGCGCAGCACCCGGCGGATCGCCTGGGCCAGCTCGGACGCCGGGGCGTCCTTCACCAGGAAGGCGTCCGCACCGGACTCCATCGCCCGCCGCAGGTAGCCGGGCCGACCGAAGGTGGTCGCGATCACCACCTTGGTCTGCGGCCGCTCCTTCCTCAGCAGCGCCGCCGCCTCGATGCCGGTCATCCCGGGCATCTCGATGTCCAGCACCGCGACCTGCACGTCGTTGGCGACCGCCGCCGCCACCACCTCGTCGCCCCGGCCCACCTGTGCGACGACGTCGATGTCCCCCTCCAGCCCGAGCAGCGCGGCCAGCGCCTCCCGGACCATGCCCTGATCCTCCGCCAGAAGCACCCGGACGGACGGGTCGGCATCGTTCTGAATCTCAGTCATGGGATCTGACCCTAGTAGTGCCCGGTCGGGCCGGAGCCGGGCCGCCGCTCCGGCACCGGCCTCCGGCCGCCCCGCTACCGGGCCGGGGCCGTCTCCGGGCAGTTGTGGTACGCCGCCACCAGCCAGCGGCCGTCGCGGCGGACCAGCGTCCAGGTGGCCAGCACCCAACGGTCGTCGGGCACCTGCCGCTCTCCCGCCAGGACCACCGCGCTGCGGCTGACCACCAGGGCGGTGCCGACAGCCGGGAAGCGCACGCTCTGCACCTCGTCCACCACCCGGGAGCCCTTGAGCGGGCCCGCGAAGCCGGCGGCCATCCGGTCCCGGATCTCCGTCCGGCCCACGCGGTGGGAGCCGGAGAGGGTGGAGGTGGCGTCCTCGGTGTACCCGGTGACGAAGGCGTCGGCGTCGTTGTCGCTCCACGCGGCGTACACGCCGTCCAGCACCGCGAGGACGGCCCGCTCGTCGGTCGTGACGGCGTCGGTGGTCGGGACGGCGTCGTCGGTCGTGACGGCGTCGGTGGTCGGGACGGCGTCGTCGGTCGGAACCGTGTCGGTGGTCGTCATGTCGGGGTCCTCTCGTAGGCTGTGCCACCGGCCGGCCGGCAGATGGCTCACCGGTACGTACCGGTGAGCCGGGCCGGATTCATCGCTTCGGCGGCAAGAGATTTCTTCGGGGGCAGCCATGAGGACGGCCGAGGAGTTCACGCGGGCCACCGACCCGTACCTTCGCGAGCTGCTCGCGTACTGCTACCGGATGCTCGGCTCGGTGCACGACGCCGAGGACCAGGTACAGGAGACGCTGCTGCGGGCCTGGCGCGCCCACGACCGGTACGACCCCGAGCGTGCCTCCCCCCGCACCTGGCTCTACCGGATCGCCACCAACGTCTGCCTCACCGCGCTCGACCAGCGCACCCGGCGCCCGCTGCCGTCCGGGCTGGGCGGCCGGCCGGGCGCCTCGCCGGACGAGCCGCTGGTCCGCGCGGACGAGGTGCCCTGGCTGCAGCCGTTCCCGGACGCCCCGGCCCGGCCTGGTGCCCCGGCCGGTGACCCGGCCGCCGACCCGCTCTCCGACGGCGGGCTGCGGCTCGCCCTGGTCGCCGCCATGCAGGTGCTGCCGGCCCGCCAGCGCGCGGTCCTGATCCTGCGCGACGTGCTGGGCTTCCCCGCCGCCGAGGCGGCCGCCGCGCTCGGCCTGACGGCCGCCGCCGTGAACAGCGCCCTCCAGCGGGCCCGCGCCGGCCTCGCCGCGGCCGGGCTGCGCGAGGAGGAGATCACCGAGCCGGCCGAGCCCGGCGCCCGCGCGGTGGTCGACCGGTACGTGGCCGCCTTCCGGGCCGCCGACCTCACCGCCCTGGCCGGGCTGCTGGCGGACGACGTGGTGCTGGAGATGCCGCCGTTCACCAACTGGTACACCGGCCGCGCCGCGTACACCGGCTTCATCGCCCGGGTGTACGCGATGCGCGGCACCGACTGGCGGATGGAGCCGGTCACGGCCAACGGCCAGCCGGCGGTGGCGGCCTACGCCCGGGATGCGGACGGCGTGTACCGGCTGCACACGCTCCAGGTGTTCACGGTCACGGGCGGGCTGGTCAGCCGGCTCACGGTGTTCCAGGATCGGGAGGTGTTCGCGGTCTTCGGCCTGCCGGCAACCGCTCCTGGTCCTTCCGGGGGTCGCACCTCTGCCCGCTGACCACGACCGAGGGCATGCCGGTGAGCCGGTGCCGAAGAACCCGAAGCCGCCTTGGCGTCCTTCGCCCGGCTCGTGTCCCGCCGGCCGGTCACAGCTTGAAGATCGCCCCGCGCCACGTCCACCCCGCGCCGAGAACCGCATCCCGCAAGGGGTCCTTCATCTCCGCGGGGTCGAAGCGGAACACCTCGGTCGTCCGCAGACGGCCGTCAGCCCCGCGCTCGACCTTCCACTCTCGCGAAACCCCGGTCACCTGCCCGCGGGAGTATTCGCGCGACGGCGCCGGCCTCGGCGTGTCGCCGACCCACGTGACCTCCAGCTGCTCGTCGAGCGCGCGGACTTCGTGGTTCGCCGGCACCAGACGCATCCGGGTCCGGACGGCCCGGTCCGGCTGGGTCCGGGCGAAGAAGGTACGCCAGGCAGGATCCCTGATCCGCCATTCCGCCACCAGGTCGGCGCCCTCGGAAGCAGTGCCGTTGCGCACGACGTACGGCACGTCGGGCCCGTTGAGCCCGAGCAGCGCCGCCCGGACATCCCCGGCGGAACGCGGTGCGACACCGCTGCCGGGGTGCTTGGTACCGGTCAATGCGTCGAAAAGGCCCATCGGGTCAGCCTATGAATGTCCGGCCGCCGGAGACAAGATCGCTCACCGGGCCGGTACCGTCAAAAAAGGGTGCCCGGGCCCGTCTTCGCCGACCGGCCGGCGGACACTCTTCGCCGTGGTCGCCGCCCGCCCGGACGTCGGCTCGTTCGTCCGGCGAATCCGCTTGAGTCTCCCGTGGGGGGAGACGCGAAAGTGGAGCCATGGACGACCGCACGTTGCAGTACTCGATCGGCGACCTGGCCCGGCGGACCGGCCTGACGGTCAAGACCATCCGGTTCTACGCCGACGAGGGCCTCGTCCCGCCCGCCGACCGGACGCCGTCCGGGTACCGCCGCTTCGACGTCCATGCCCTGGCCCGGCTCGACCTGGTCCGGACGCTGCGCGAGCTGGGCCTCGACCTGGCCGCGATCCGGCGGGTACTGGAGCGGGAGACCCCGCTGCGGGAGGTCGCCGCCGCCCACGCCGAGGCGCTGGACGTGCAGATCCGCACGCTCCGGCTGCGGCGCGCGGTGCTGCGGGCGGTCGCCGAACGCGGCTCCACCCCTGAGGAGATGAGACTCATGCACAAGCTCGCCAAACTGTCCGACGCCGAACGGCGGCGCCTGATCGGCGACTTCATCGACGAGGCGTTCGGCGGCCTGGACGCCAACCCGGAGTTCGTCGCGATGATGCGCTCGGCCATGCCCGAGTTGCCCGACGAGCCCAGCGCCGAACAGGTCGAGGCCTGGGTGGAGCTGGGCGAACTGGTCCAGGAGCCACAGTTCCGCGCCTCCGTACGGCGGATGGCCGAGCAGCAGGCCGCCGAGCGGGCTGCGGGCGATCCCGGCGGGCTGCACCACGCGCTCACCGAGGCCGTGCGCTCCGAGATCGGGGCAGCGCTGGCGGCCGGTGTCGCGCCGGACTCACCGGGGGCTTCCGCAGTGCTCGCCTCGCTGACCCGGCAGTACGCCGAGACCTTCGGCCGGCCGGACGACGCGGAGCTGCGGCGGTGGCTGCTAGACCGGTTGGAGACCGCCGACGACCCCCGCGCGGAGCGGTACTGGCAGCTGCTCTCGGTGATCAACGGCTGGCCGGTGCCGGAGAGCCTGGCCGAGGTGTTCAAGTGGTTCACCCAGGCGCTGCGGGCCCACGACGCCTGAGCGTTCTAGGCTGCGGGAATGATCAAGCCGATAGAACTCGTGATATTCGACTGCGACGGTGTGCTCGTCGACAGCGAACGAATCGCTGCCCGCGTCCAGGCCGCGCTGGGCGCCGAGTTGGGGTGGCCGCTCACCGAGGCCGAAGTCGTCGAACGGTTCATCGGGCGCTCCCAGGTGTCGATCGGCGCGCAGATCGCGGAGCGGCTCGGCGCGGAGACAGCAGCGCTCTGGTGCGAGCGGTTCGAGCAACGCCACCAGGAAGAGGTGGACACCCGGCTGGAGGCGGTCGAGGGACTGCCCGAGGCTCTCGACGTGATCGACCTGCCGACCTGCGTCGCATCGAGCGGCTCGCACGAGAAGATGCGCCACACCTTGGGCCGCACCGGCCTCTACGAGCGCTTCGCCGGCCGCATCTACAGCGCCACCGAGGTCACCCACGGCAAGCCCGCCCCGGACCTCTTCCTGCACGCCGCCCGGCAGATGGGCGTCGACCCGGCCGCCTGCGCGGTGGTCGAGGACAGCCGCCCCGGCGTCCAGGCCGCCCGCGCCGCCGGCATGCGCGCCTTCGGCTACGCGGGCGGCCTGACGGCGGCCGAGCTGCTGGAGGGCCCGGGAACGGTGGTGTTCCACGACATGCGCAAGCTGCCGGAGCTGCTCGCGGGAGGGTGAGCGGAGTAGGAGGTCGGCCTGGTCGACTCCTACTCGGTCAGCTCTCGTCCACCGCTGGTCGGACGAGCAGGGCGTCATCGAGTACACCGAGTGCTGCCTGCCGACTCGCTTCACCATCGGCTACGACTACGTGCCCTGAGCATCGACTCGTGGAGTGGGAGGTCGGACCGGCCGACTTCCCACTCCACCACAGCCCTTACAGCCAGCGCTTGGCAGCCTCGACGCTGTTGCCGCCGTTGGTGTTGAAGGCGATCGCGGCGCTCGGAGCGTGGCGGCGGGTCAGGTTGACGACCTGCTCGAAGAGCGGGAGCAACTGTTCGGTCTTGCGGATGCCACCGCCGATGATCACGACGTCCCACTCGCGCGAGGTCAGGGCCGCGATCACCGTGGCTTCGGCAGAGCCATCCAGGGCGATCAGCGCCATGGCCGCGTCGATGCCGTGGTCACCGAAGCGGGCGAGTTCGGCGTCGAGGGCTGCGCGAAAGGCGTCGCCGTCCGTGCCCGGGATGGCGTGCGGGTCGATTCCAAGAACGAGAGCAGTGGACATGATTGGTACACGTCCGCCGCGGCAGGCTCGGTTCCGGGCTCCTTCAGGAGGGTGGGCATACGCCCCCGCGTGGCGTCAACGACGACGCAGGTGCGCGGTCGACACGGCCAGCTCCTCCACTCGCAGCAACCGCCCGAGGAGGAAGAACGCCACCGCCAACCCCGCCCACGCCTGCTCAACCATCCGCGCCCCGGCCCAGGCGGCCGCCCCGGCCGGGACAGCGGCAACGAGCAGCCGCACATGCGCGCCCAGGATCCGCGCGGAGCCCAGCCCGCCCAGCCGCCGCCGCAGCACCAGCGCCGCCCCACCCACCGCGAGGAGGAAGGAGCCGCCGTAGCAGGCCGCCATCCCCGTCACCGCCCAGCGCAGCGGCAGGCACTCGTAGCAGAGCAGCGAGCCGGCGGCGGCCGCCGCGACGGGCAGCAGGTTGAGCAGGAACGGCGTCCGGCTGTCCCGCATCGCGTAGAAGAGGCGGGTGAGCGCGTAGGCCGCCGAGTAGAGCACCAGCCCGGGCGCGAAGGCCGTCAGCATCCATCCGATGGCCCGCACGTCCGCCTCCCCGGCCTTCCCGTGCCCGAATGCGACCTGCGCCAACTGCGGTGCCAGTACGGCGAGTCCGCATGCGGCCGGGACAGTCACCACGGCCACCGTCCGCAGCGCCCGCGAGGCCAGGTCACGTACCTGCGACAGCGAGCCCCCGGCCGCCGCCGCGCTCATACCCGGCAGGACGGCCGTCACCAGCGACACCGTCGTCACGCCGTGCGGCACGATCCAGAGCAGGTACGCGCTGCTGTAGGCGGTGTAGCCGACGCCCCCGGCCACGCCCGCCGTCTCGGCCTCTGCTCCGACCGCCGTGGAGAGCCGCGTCACCACCCAGTAGCCGGCCTGGTCGGTCAGGACGAGCAGCAGCGTCCACCCGGCGGCGCGCAGCGGGTCCGCGAGGCCGGCCTGGCGCCAGTCCCAGCGCGGGCGCAGCCGCACCCCGGCCGCCCGCAGGGCCGGCAGCAGGGCCAGACTCTGCACGACCACGCCGAGCGTCGTCCCCGCGCCGAGGAGGAGCATCTGGGCATCGCTCAAGGACCGCGCCCCCAGCATGGACCCGAAGACGGCGATCACCACGAGGTTGTTGAGCACCGGCGCCCACGCCATCGGCGCGAACCGCTGCCGGGCGTTGAGCACCTGGCCGAGCACGGTGAACAGGCCGTAGCAGAACACCTGCGGCAGGCAGAGGTAGGCCAGCAGCACCGTGCGGTCCAACTGCCCGCCGCCGTACGAGGTGTAGGCGCGGACGATCAGCGGCGCGGCCGGCACGACCACCGCCGTGATGACGACCAGCGCCGTCACCAGCAGGCTGACCAGCCGGTCGATGTGGGCCGCCCCGCCGTCCTCGGACTCCCGTGCCGTCTTGACCAGGTGCGGCACGAGGGCGGTGTTCAGCGCGCCGCCGATGAGCAGCACGAAGAGGATGTTGGGGACGGTGTTGGCGACGTTGTAGCCGTCTGCCAGCGGGCCGGAGCCGAGGACCGCGACGACCAGCGCCGCCCGGACGAAGCCGGTGGCCCGCGAGACGAGGGTGCCGGCGGCCATCACCAGGCTGGGCGGTATCCGACGACGCGGCTCGCGGTGGCGCAGACGCTGCACGGGCGGCCTCCCCCGTCGGCCCCAACGAGGTTGTGCTCGGCCGGAGTTGTCCGCAAACGAGTCACCCTGCCGCCGCGCGAGCGCAGCAGGTCGACGAGCGGCCGTCCTCGAACCCCCCTACCCCTGGGAGATGTTGGACGCCTGACCCACGTTGGACATCGAGACCGTCCGCAGCGGCACCAGCGCCCTCAGCCGGAAGCCCTTCCCACGCTCGCCCGGCCCGGTCTCCAGCCGGCCGCCGACCAGCGCCAGCCGCTCGTCCAGGCCGGAAAGCCCGTTCCCCGGCGCCGACTTGCCCGACCCGGCCCCGTTGTCGGTGATCTCCAGGACGGCGTACCGCTCGCCGCCGCCCTCCCACACCTCGTCCCCCCGCACGGTGCAGAGCGTCGCACCCTCGCCGTGCCGGACGATGTTGGTGACCGCCTCGCGCAGCGCCCAGGCCAGCGCGCCCGCCTCCTCCGTGGCCAGCCCCGGCCAGGCGTCCACCAGCTCCGGCGCCGCCTCCAGCCGGACCTGCGCGGCCGCCAACGCCGTGCGGGCCGCGGCGAGTTCGACCGGCAGGGTGGGGCGGCGGAACCCGGTCACGGCCTCCCGGACGTCGATCAGCGACTGCCGGGCGACCTTCTCGATGTCGGCGACCTGCGCCCGCGCCGCCTCGTCCTTGCCGCCGTCCATGAACCTCCCGGCCAGCTCGCTCTTCAGCGTGATCAGCGACAGCGAGTGCCCGAGCAGGTCGTGCAGGTCCCGGGCCAGCCGCAGCCGCTCCTCGGAGGCGGCGAGGTGGGCGACGGCGGCCCGCGCCTCGCGCAGCTCCCGCATGGTGGTGACCAGCCTCTGCAGCCCGGTCATGGCGACGCCGGAGAGGAAGGCGGTGAGCGCGATGGTGGGGATGTCACCCGGGTCGGCGTGGCTGAGCAGCCCGGTCACGACGGTGAGCCCCGCCATGGCGCCCACCCCGGCCAGCGCGTACCGCACCGGCGCGATGATCGCGACACTCACCGAGGCGTAGGTGAACAGCGTGAGCCACGCGGTGCCCAGGGCGAAGGCGCTCCCCACGGCGGTCACCACCATCGCCGCGACCACCACCTGGCAGGCCCGTGGCCGCATGCTCGCCGTCGAGCGGAAGACCACCAGGCTGATGTAACAGCCGACGAAGGCCACCAGGGCGATCCAGCCCGCCACCGTGGCGGCCGTCGTGTGCCTGTGCTGGAGCAGGTCGCCCACCGGGTAGAGGAGGTAGACCATCCAGAGCAGCATCCAGCTGACCTTGACCAGCAGTTGCCGCCGGTTCTCCACCGGAGCACCGGGGACGTTCATGAACGACACGCGCCCCGCCCCCACCTCCGGCTGCTCGTCGGTCCGGTGGGCGCGGGGCGTGTCTGACATGGCCGCCATCATGCCTGCCGGGTGTCCCGGCGGTACAGCGCGGCCGCGCCGGCGCTGAAGACCACCAGGAAGCCGGCCAGACCGGCCACCGCGACCAGGTCGAGCGAGTGCCCGGGCTGGGTGAAGGTGGCGAGCTTGTTGTAGAGGTACACCGGGTCGAACCGGGCGAACTTCTCCAGCGTGCCGGTCACCGGGAACCACGTCCCGCCGAACAGCGCCATCGCCATGTAGGCGATCATCACGATGGTCTGCACCGAGTCCGGCGCCGCCGCGTAGCCGAACGCCACCCCGAGCGCCGCGAAGACGAAGCTGCCCAGCCAGAGCGCGGCCGCCAGGCCGGCCCACTGCCCCGCGCTCAGCCGCACGCCCTGGGTCGCGCCGACCGCGAACACCACCAGGATCGCGGGCAGTGTGGTCACCGCGCTGGAGGCGATCTTCGCCACGGTGTACGCCCGGCCGGGCAGCGCGGTCAGCCGAAGCTGCCTGGTCCACCCGCTCTTGCGCTCCAGCGAGATCCGCTGCGCGCTGCCGGTCAGCACCGAGCCGACCGCGCCGAAGGTGGCCATCGACACCATGAAGTAGGTCTTCACCGGCAGGCCGCCGGCCGCCTTGCCGGTGCCGTAGGCGTTGATGAAGAAGAAGTACATCAGCGCCGGGTAGAGGATCGTGAAGAGCAGGTACTTCTTGTTGCGCAGGGTGCGCATGATCTCCAGCCGGATCAGGGTGGTCATCGCACGGCCTCCGTCGCGAACTCGGTGGTGCCGGCGGCGTCCTGCTCGCCGGTGATGGTCAGGAAGGCCTGCTCCAGACCCAGGCCGGTGACCTCCAGGCCGCGCGGGTACAGGCCCGCCCGGTAGAGCCCGGCGACGCCCGCGTCGGCGTCGGCGGTCCGGATCCGGACCGTCCGCACCCCCGGCACCCGGGCGCTGACGTCCAGCGCCAGCGTGCCCGGCAGGGTGCGCAGCAGCGACTCCTCGAACGGGCCGTCCACGTCGTGCAGTTCGAAGGTGATCCGGCGGGCGCCGGCCTTCGCCTTGATCTCCGCGGACGTGCCGTCGGCGATCAGCCGGCCCCGGTGCAGGACGAGGACGCGGTCGGCGATCGAGTCCGCCTCCTCCAGGTAGTGGGTGGCGAACAGCACCGTGCGCCCGGCGTCGGCCTGCGCCCGCATGCTCGCCCAGAAGGCCTGCCGGACGGAGACGTCCATGCCGGTGGTGGGCTCGTCCAGGACGATGAGGTCGTTGGCGCCGGCGATCGCCAGGGCGAAGCGGACCCTTTGCTCCTGGCCGCCGGAGAGCCTGTCGACCCGGCGCTCGGCCAGCTCGGTGATCCCGGCGTCGGCGAGCACCTCCTTGACGGCCCGGCCGCGCGGGTGGACGTCACAGGCCAGCCTCACCAGCTCGCGGACCGAGACGTCGGCCATCAGCCCGCCGCTCTGCAGCATCGCGCCGACCCGGCCGGCCGTGATCGCGTCGCGCGGGGCGCCGCCGAACAGCGAGACGGTGCCGTGGTCCGGCTCGCGCAGGCCGAGCAGCAGGTCCAGGCTGCTGGACTTGCCGGCGCCGTTCGGGCCGAGCAGGGCGACGGTCTCGCCCGGCCGCAGCACCAGGTCGAGGCCGTCGACGGCCCGCACCCGCCCGTAGTTCTTGCTGACGCCCCGGAAGGCTGCCACCTCTGTGCCCATCGCCCCGGTCCTCTCCCCTGCTGGTGTCGTTCGCACCACCTCAGAGTCCCGCGCCGGCCCGGTAGGGCGGCAGTGCCCGCCGTCGTGCCTTCCCCATGACGGATGTCATGCCGGCGGCCGGTACCCGGATCACGGGCACCGGCCGCCGAAGCCGCAGGTCAGCAGATCAGCAGGGGAAGGGGTCAGATCCCCAGCGACTTCTTCACGAAGTCGACCTGGAGCAGCAGCAGATTCTCCGCGACCTCCTCCTGCGGGGTCATGTGCGTCACGCCGGACAGCGGCAGCACGGTGTGCGGCCGGCCGGCCGCGAGCAGGGCCGAGGAGAGCCGCAGGGTGTGCGCGGCCACCACGTTGTCGTCCGCCAGACCGTGAATGATCATCAGCGGGCGCTCCAGCCCGGCCGCGTACCCGCTGAGCGAGTTGGCGGCGTACACCTCGGGCCGCTCGGCGGGGTGGCCGAGGTAGCGCTCGGTGTAGTGGGTGTCGTACAGCTCCCAGTCGGTCACCGGCGCCCCGGCGACGGCCGCGTGGAAGACGTCCGGGCGGCGCAGCACGGCCAGCGCGGAGAGGTAACCGCCGTACGACCAGCCGCGGATGGCGACCCGGCCGAGGTCCAGCGGGAACTCCTCGGCGAGCGCGTGCAGCGCGTCCACCTGGTCGTCGAGGGTGGCGCCGGCGAAGTCGAAGGCGATCGACTTCTCCCAGGCCGGCCCGCGCCCGGGGGTGCCGCGCCCGTCGGCGACGATCACCGCGAAGCCCTGGTCGGCGAACCACTGCGAGTTGAGGTGCGGGTTGTGCGCCTGGACGACGCGCTGGCCGTGCGGGCCGCCGTACGGGTCCATCAGGACGGGCAGCAGGCCGTCCCGCTCCCGGTCGTAGCCGGTGGGCAGGAAGACGGCGGCGGGGATGCGGCGCTCGCCGGCGTAGCGGAAGACCGGGCGGGCGGTGATCACCGGGGTCTCGGCGTAGGACTCGATGGCGGCGATGTCGTCGACCACCACGCCCTCCGGCAGGTCGCGGGCGACCTGGACCAGCGTGCCGGGCAGGTCGGGCTCGGCGGTGGCCCGGACGGTGATCCCCGCCGCGTGCACGGCGGTGCTGACGGAGGTGAACGGCCGGCCGTTGGCGGCCTCCCAGCCGAGCCGCTTGCCGTCGTGACCGATCCGGCCGACGGCGATCCAGCCGGGCTCGGGGTCGGTCTCCTCGGCGCCGCCGGAGGCGGTGAAGAAGACCTCGTCCGCCGTCACGGCGAGCACCGAGCGCAGGTGCAGGTCGGCCCCGGTGACGGCGTGGTCGCCGATCACCAGCGCGCGTACGCCTCCCTCGTCACCGATCCGGACCAGCTTGCCGTCCGGCGTCCAGGCCGGGACGCCCTGGAACAGCTCCAGCCAGGCGTCGTCGCGCTCCTCGTGCAGCACCTCGGTGGCGCCGGTCTCCACGTCCACGCCGAGGATCTGCTGGCTGCGCTGGTCGCGGGCCTGGACGAGCAGCAGCGGCACGCCGCCCTTCGACCAGTGCACCCGGGCCAGGTAGGGGAAGGCCGCGCGGTCCCAGTCGACCTCGACCCGGGTGCCGTCCAGGCCGAGGGCCCAGAGCCCGACCTCGGCGTCGGCGGTGCCGGCGGCCGGGTAGGCGATCTCGGCGGGCTCGCTGCCGGGGTTGGCCGGGTCGGCGATCCACCAGCGGCGCACCGGGCTGTCGTCGGCCCGCTCGACCAGCAGCCGGTCGCTGTCGGGGGACCACCAGAAGCCGCGGTCGCGGCCCATCTCCTCCTGGGCGATGAACTCCGCCTGGCCCCAGCTCACGTTCGCGCCGTCGGGCTCGGCGAAGGCCCAGTCGGCGGTGCCGTCGGTGCGGGTGAGCCGCAGCTCGCCGGCGGTGTTGGCGTACGCGACGAAGGTGCCGTCCGGGGAGAGCCGCGGGTCCAGCAGCGGGCCCTCGGCGGGCAGCTCGGTGCTGGTGCCGGCGACCAGGTCGGCGGTGAACAGCCGGCCGGACAGGGCGAAGGCGGCCAGCGCGCCGGCACCGTCCAGGGCGTAGCCGACGATGCCGGCCGAGCCCTCGCGGCTGCGCTCGCGGCGGGCCTTCTCGGCCGGCGAGAGGTCCTCCTCGCCACCGCCGAGCAGGACGGCCGGGTCGGCGGCGATCCGCTCCTCGCCGGTGGCGGTGTCGATGGTCCAGAGCAGGTTGGCGCGGTCGCTGCCGGATCGCGAACGGAGGAAGACGACCCGGGAGCCGTCGGATGCGACGGAGAACGACCGGGGCGCGCCGACGGTGTAGCGCAGGGTGCGCGCGTACTGCCTCGGGAAGGTGTCCGCAGGGGTGTGGGAGGTCATGGCACCAGACCTTATGACGTTCCGGTGCCACCGCCCGGCGGATTGTGATCACTCGTTCGGAGCATCGCCCGGAAGTGTGCACCGAACGGACCCACACCCCTTCCGACCGGCCTGTACGCCCCCGTCGTACACCGATGCCCCGGCGCGTGCAGACTCACTGAACGTAATGCTCCCCTCACTCATCGGGTATGACTGGTCCAACGAGTGATCGTCAAGCCCCGTCCCGGGCCGCGGTCACCCGGCCGCAGGTCCCCACGGTCCCGACCGCCGCCCTCCCGAGGGGGTGGCGCACCCGAGAAGGGGTGTGAACCGACATGGCTTTGTCCATCTCCGCAGCCATGCTGATGCTGGTCATCGTGGTGGTGCTGATCCGCCGCTCCGGCCTGAAGCTCGCGCACGCGATCGTCTGCGCACTGCTGGGCTTCTACCTGGCGTCCAGCTCCATCGCCCCCTCGATCAGCCAGGTCACCAGCAACCTCGCCGGGATGATCAACGGCCTGAAGCTCTAGCCGCCCGCCGCCGGTCGTTAGGCTTCCTCCCATGACCGTGACTACCGGCCGCCGCCTCCTCCTGGTCCACGCCCACCCCGACGACGAGTCGATCGGCAACGGCGCCACGATGGCCAGGTACGCCGCCGAGGGCGCGCACGTCACCCTGGTGACCTGCACCCTCGGCGAGGGTGGCGAGGTGATCCCGCCGGAGCTGGCCCACCTGGCAGCGGACCGGGAGGACGCCCTCGGCCCGCACCGGATCGGCGAGCTGACCGACGCCATGCGCGCGGTCGGCGTCGCCGATTTCCGCTTCCTCGGCGGCCCGGGCCGCTACCGCGACTCCGGCATGATGGGCGTCCCCGACAACAAGGCGCCCAGCTGCTTCTGGCAGGCCGACGTGGACGAGGCGGCCGGCCACCTGGTCGCGGTGGTCCGCGAGGTGCGGCCGCAGGTGCTGGTCACCTACGACGAGAACGGCGGCTACGGGCACCCGGACCACATCCAGGCGCACCGGGTCGCGATGCGCGCCTACGAGCTGGCCGCCGACCCGGCCTGGCGGCCCGAGCTGGGCCCGGCCTGGCGGATCGCCAAGGTGTACTGGAACCGGATGCCCCGCTCGGTGATCGAGCAGGGCCTCGCCCGGACCGCCGCCGAGGCGCGCTTCCCCGGCGTCGCACAGCAGACCGACGTCCCCGGCGTGGTGGACGACGCGGTGGTCACCACCGTGCTGGACGGCGCCGCGTACGCCGCCCCCAAGGCGGCTGCGATGGCCGCGCACGCCACCCAGATCATCGTGCACGGCGCGTCGTTCACGCTCTCCAACAACCTCGGCCAGCCGCTGATCGCCACCGAGTACTACCAGCTGGTGCGCGGCCAGGCCGGGCCGGAGCGGCCCGAGGGCGACCTCTTCGCCGGCCTGGACACCGCCGCGGACGACAGCACCGCGGACCTCGCCGCCGCGGACCGGAGCAGCAACCCGGCCCGCAGCACCGCGGCCCGCACCGTCGAGGAGAGCGCCCGATGACCGAGCCGACCGAGACGAAGGCGCCCCGCCGATCGATCACGGTGGCCGTCCTCGGCACCCGGAACGAGCGCCTGAATGAGCCCCAGCCCCCGTTGGCCGGGCGGATCGCGGCTTATGTCCTGTTCTTCCTGCTGGGCATCGCGGTGTCGGTCTGCGGAGCATTTGTGCAGGCCTTGTGGCCGCCCGTGGGAGTCCTGCTGGCGCTCGCCGCGACCGCCGCGACCTTCTACGCGGGCCTGCGGGTGACCGGCACCCGGCTCGGCGCGGCACTGCCGGCGGCCGGCTGGTTCATCGCCCTGCTGCTCCTGATGGTCCCTCGCCCGGAAGGGGACAATGTGCTCTGGACCAATGCCACGTCGCTCGCCTGGCTGTTCGTCGGCTCGATCCTGGGCGTGATCTGTGCCACCCTGCCGACCCGGACCAGCTGGTTCCCCGGGGTGCCCGGCCCCCCTCGCTGACCGCCCCACCGGGCCGCGTACGGTACCGCGTACGACGAGCAGTCAGGACCACACGGCCGTACTCTCATACCGGAGGAACCGGACGTATCAGGTTCTATCCGAACCGGTTCACCGGTCAGTTCTTCCCAGTATGGTGGTGCGGCAGAACGCCGTACCCGACCGCCGCCCGCCAGGCCCGGCGCCCACGAACCGCGGTCGCGCCGCACGGCCCGCCCGCGAACCCGGAGCAGAGCAGCATTGAGCAGCCGCGAATCTGAGAACGCCCACCCGACGCCTCGGCGCACGGGCCCGGACGCCTACCCGTCGGGCACCCCGCCCTACGGCACACCGGGATTCCCCGGCGGCGACCGTGCGGGTGCCGGTGCCGTCGAGGGTTCGGCGCCGGGTGACGAGGACGAGGCCCCGAAGACCGAGACCACGCTGACCACGCGGGTCCGGATCAACATCCCCGGCTCGCGTCCGATCCCGCCGGTGGTGGTCCGCTCCACCGTCAAGACCGAGGACGGACCCGGCGAGGAGAACCCGCCGGCCGCCTCCGAGCCGGCCGGCCCCCGGCACCGCTCGGCCGCTTCGGCCTCCCCCGTGCTCGGGGTGATGGACGGCAGCGCCCGGACGGCGACCCCGCCGAACCTGCCGCCCGAGTGGGAGATCCCGCCGGCGACCTCGGAGTCCGAGTCCACCGGCGCCTGGTTCCGGCCGCGCCAGAAGAAGGGCTCGGCCGCCGATCCCGCCCCCGCCCCGGTCCCGGCCGGCGCCCCGGGCGCCCCTGCTGCCGCCGCACCGGCCGAGCCCGCCGCCGGCACCGAGGCCCGCCCGAACGGCGCGCGTCCGAAGAACGCCGGCCGTCCGCAGCAGCAGGGCCCCGGCGCGGCCCGCCAGGGCGGCCGCCCGCTGCCCGCCCAGGCCGCCGCCCCCGCCCCGCGCCCCACCGGTGCGCCGGCCTCGCCGTTCGGCGCCGGACCGGACGCCCCGGCCGACGAGGCCGGCGTGTACGAGGACGCCCCGTTCACCCAGGGCGCGCCCGCCGACCCCTTCGCCCCCAGCCGCGACCTGCCGCGCCGCAACCCGCAGGGTGGCGGCCGTCCGCAGCCGCAGGGCCCGGGCCGGCCCGCCGGCGGTGCGCCCGACGCGGCGAACCCGGAGGACACCTCGGTCGACGGCTTCGAGCCGATCCACGAGGACACCCCGCCGCCCGGCGCCATATCCGGTCTGTCCCAGAACGGCCGGCCCCAGCAGGGCGCCCCGCAGAACGGCCGTCCGCAGCCGGGCCTGTTCGCCTCGGCCCCGGCCGGTACGGACCCGTTCGCGGTCCAGCGGCCCCCGGCCGGTGCCGAGCCGTACGGCAGCGCCGCGCCCGGCGGCCTCTTCCCCGGCGCCCCCGGCCGCCAGGGCGAGCCCGCCGCCCCGGCCGACCCCTTCAACACCTCCCCCGCCCAGCCGCGCCCCGGCGCGCACGCCGGCCCGGACGGCGAGGCCCCCGCGGGCCCCGCCGCGGTACCCGTCCCCGCGCCCGGCCCCCGGCCGGACGGGCCCGCCACGCCGGCGGCCCCCAAGACCGGGGCCGCCAAGGCCAAGCGGGGCGGCACCGGCAAGAAGCTCGTCAAGCTCGGCGTCTACGGCATCGGCGGTGTGCTTTTCCTGGGCGCCGCCGCGTACGGCACCGGCCTGATGATGAACCAGTCCGACATCCCCAAGGGCACCGTGGTGCTCGGCACGGACATCGGCGGCAGCAACCGCGACCAGGCGATCCACCAGCTCGACGAGAGCGTCGGCAAGGCCGGCCAGCAGCCGGTCAAGCTGAAGGTCGGCGACCAGACCCTGGACCTCGACCCGGCCGTCGCCGGGCTGGGCTTCGACACCACGGCCACCGTGGACAAGCTCACCCAGCACTCGTACAGCCCGGTCGATGTGATCACCTCACTGAAGGGCGACGAGAAGGCCGTGCCGCCGGAGGTCAAGGTGGACCGGGCCAAGCTCAAGGCCGCGCTGGAGGCGCTGGCCGCCGGCTCGGGGCAGGGCCTGACCGAGGGCTACGTCAAGTTCGGTGACAACGGCGAGCCGGTCGTGGTGCCCGGCAAGGCCGGCCAGGCGGTGGACTCCGCGTCCGCCGTCGACCAGGTCGAGCAGGCCTACCGCGACCGCGCCGCCGGCAAGCCCGAGCAGCCCGTCGCGCTCACCGTGACGGCCGCCCAGCCCAAGGTCTCCCCGCAGGCCCTGCAGGCCGCCGCCGACAGCCTCGGCAAGTCCGCGGTCAACGGCAAGATCCACCTCGTGGCCGGCGCCAAGACCTGGGACTTCGGCCCGAAGACCGCCCCCAAGACGCTCACCCTGGTGCCCGACGCCTCCGGCAAGATCGTGCCCAAGTGGGACCTCGACGCGCTGGGCGGCCAGCTGGGCACCGTGTTCGACAAGCTGAAGGTCAAGAAGAACGGCCAGCCCGCCGCGATCACCCCGCAGGACGTCGCCGACGCCATCACCTCCGTGCTGGACAAGACCGGCGACAAGGACCGCACCTTCAAGTTCACCGTCGTCTGAGCGGTTTCACCACCGCCCGAACAGGCTCCGCCGAGGGGCGGGCCCGCCCCTGGAGGTGGGGGGGGGGGGGGGGGGGAGCACAACCACCCACCCGCCCCTGCCCCCGACAGGGGGAGGAGCCCAACCCCCGCCCGGGGCGGCCGCCACCCCCGAGGAGGGAAAACAGAAA
>NZ_JBVJCO010000019.1:48635-115968 GCF_055588525.1 Kitasatospora sp. NPDC041988 | reverse complement strand
GCTATCCTTGGCGTTTTCTCAGGTCCGTATCCGCGTCCCACCGTTGACCGGCTGCGTCTGCTCGCCCCCCCTCCCCCCCCCTCCCCCCCCCTCCCCCCCCCCCCCCCCCCTCGACAACTCCGCTCCCCGGTCAGCAAGATGTGACGCCACACCACCCGTACCGTCTGTCACACCTGCACCGGGAGAACCGCCATGGGCCGCCGCCACCTGTCACGCCGCACGGCCCTGCTCGCCTGTCTCACCGCCGTCTCGCTCTCGCTGACGCTCTGCGGCTGCGGCTCCGGTAGCGACAGCGGCGACGGCTCCCGGGCACTTCCGAGCACGCTGGAGACGCCCAAGCTCACCACCGTCGACGTCAACCCGCACGACCGCGCCGAGCTGCGCCAGGGCGGCACCCTGAACGTCGCGATCGCCCAGCTCTCCAGCCAGTGGTCGCCGGTCCAGGCCGACGGCAGCGAGTCCTCCACCATCACCGTCACCAAGCCGCTGCTGCCGACCTTCTTCCGCTCCGACGCGGCCGGCACCCAGACCGTCAACCCGGCCTACCTGCAGGACGCCCGCTCCGAGGTCCGGGACGGCCGCCAGGTCGTCACCTGGACGCTCAACCCGAAGGCCAGGTGGTCCGACGGCACCCCGATCACCTGGCGCGACATCGAGGCCAACTGGCGGGCGCTGAACGGGACCGACCCGGCGTACAAGGCGTCCAGCAGCACCGGCTTCGAGCTGGTCACGGCGGTCGACCGGGGCAAGGACGACTTCCAGGCCGTGATGACCTTCGCGCGGCCGTTCTCCGAGTGGCAGTCGATGTTCAACGGCGCCGCCAACGCCCCGCTGCTGCCGGCGAGCCGGCTCGCCACCCCCGAGCTGTTCAACACCGCCTACCTGGACGCGATCCCGGTCACCGCCGGCCCGTTCAAGGTCGAGAAGCTGGACAAGGCCGCGCAGACCGTCACCCTGGTCGCCGACCCGGCCTGGTGGGGCGAGAAGCCGCTGCTGGACCGGATCGTCTTCCACGCCATGCTTCCCAACGCCATGGCCGCGGCCTTCGTGAAGGGGCAGATCGACCTCTTCAACAACGGCCCGGACGTGGCCGGCTACCAGCTGATCAAGAGCACCAAGGGCGCCGCCGTCCGCCGCGCCGGCGGGCCGGACTTCCGCCAGTTCACGCTGAACAGCAAGAGCCCCCTGCTGACCGACCCGGCCGTCCGCCAGGCCCTGTTCCAGGCGATCAACCGGGACACGATCACCCGCTCCGACCTCAACGGGCTGGACTGGCCCACCATCACCCTCAACAACCACCTGCTGGTCGCCAACCAGAACGCCTACCGGGACAACTCCCTCGGCCTCAGCCGCTACGACCCGGGCGAGGCCGCCCGGAAGCTGGACGCGGCCGGCTGGAAGCTCGACGGCGACGTCCGGAGGAAGGACGGAAAGGAGCTCAACCTGCGGATGGTCATCCCGGCCGGCGTCACCCAGGCCCAGACCGAGGCCGAGGTCACCACCAGGATGCTCAAGGACGTCGGGGCCAAAGTCACCACGGTGACCGCCAACCCCAACGAGTTCTTCGACAAGTACATCAACCGGCACGACTTCGACATCGCCGCCTACTCGCTGCTCGGCACGCCGTTCCCGGCCAGCGGCAACCGGGCCAACTTCGTCCAGAACGGCGGCACCAACCAGTCCCAGGCCGGCAGCCCGGCCGTCGACACCGCCCTCGACCGGGCCTCCGGCGCGACCGACGCCGCCACCGTCTTCGAGGCCATCAACCAGGCCGACGGCGAGCTGTGGAAGGTGGCCGGCGTCCTGCCGCTCTACCAGCGCCCGCAGCTGTACGGCGCCCGCGCCGACCTCGCCAACATCGGCGCGCAGGGCCTGTCCGACATCGTCTGGGAGAACGTCGGCTTCACCAAGTGACGAGCCGGGCACCGGAGTCGGTACGACCCCGGTGCCCGGCCCGGCACGGAACGGCACTCAGCCCGCGCCGATCACGTCCCGCACCTCGGCGAAGTGGCACGCCGACTCGTGCGCGGCCGGCCCGGTCAGCCCGGACGGCACTGCCAGCAGCGGCAGTTCGGTCGCGCAGCGCTCCTCCGCCTTCCAGCAGCGGGTACGGAACCGGCAGCCGGACGGCGGGTTGGCCGGCGACGGCAGGTCACCGCTGAGCAGGATGCGCTCACGCTGTTCGCGCCCGGTCGGGTCCGGCACCGGCACCGCGGAGAGCAGCGCCTGGGTGTACGGGTGCGTCGGATGGGCGTAGATCTGGTCCTCCGTCCCGATCTCGACCAGCTTGCCGAGGTACATCACGCCGACCCGGTCCGAGATGTGCCGGACGATCGAGAGGTCGTGCGCGATGAACATGTACGACAACCGGAACTCGCTCTGCAGCTGCTCCAGCAGGTTGATCACCTGCGCCTGCACCGAGACGTCCAGCGCGGAGACCGGCTCGTCACAGATGATCACCTCCGGCTTGAGCGCCAGACCCCGGGCGATGCCGATGCGTTGACGCTGGCCACCGGAGAACTGGTGCGGGTACCGGTTGATGTACTCGGGGTTGAGCCCCACCACGTCCAGCAGGTCCTGGACGGCCTTGCGGCGGTCGCCCTTCGGCGCCACCTCCGGGTGGATCTCGAACGGCTCACCGATGATGTCGCCGACCGTCATCCGCGGATTGAGCGAGGTGTACGGGTCCTGGAACACCATCTGGATGTTCCGCCGTACCGCCTTCAGCCCGGCACCGGAGAGCCGGGTGATGTCCTCGCCCTTGAACCGGACCTCGCCGGAGGTGGCCCGCTCCAGGTTCATCAGCACCTTGGCCAGCGTGGACTTGCCGCAGCCGGACTCGCCGACGATCCCCAGCGTCTCCCCCTTCTTCAGCTCGAAGGAGACCCCGTCCACCGCCTTCACCGCGCCGACCTGCTTCTTGAAGACGATCCCCTGGGTCAGCGGGTAGTACTTGACCAGGTCCCGGACCTCCAGGATGGGCTCAGCCATGGAGGGTCTCCTTCCAGAGGTGGCAGGCGCTGCGGCGGCCCGGCAGGTCGACCCCGTCGGCGTCCAGCACCGGAACCAGCCGCGGGAGTTCGGTACGGCAGCGGTCCACCGCCCGGTCGCAGCGGGGGTTGAACGCGCAGCCCTCGGGGATCCGCAGCAGGCTCGGCGGCAGGCCCTGGATGGCGTAGAGGTTCTGGCCCTTCTGGTCCAGCCGGGGAATCGAGTTGAGCAGTCCGCGGGTGTACGGGTGGGCCGGCCGCGCGTACAGCTCGTGCACCGGGGCCGTCTCGACGATCCGCCCCGCGTACATCACGGCGATCTTGTCCGCGACGTCGGCCACCACGCCGAGGTCGTGGGTGATCAGGATCAGCCCCATGTTGAACTCGGCCTGCAGCTCCGCCAGCAGGTCCATCACCTGGGCCTGAACGGTCACGTCGAGCGCGGTGGTGGGCTCGTCCGCGATGATCAGGTCCGGCTCCAGGGCCAGCGCCATCGCGATCATGATGCGCTGGCGCATACCGCCCGAGAACTGGTGCGGATAGTCGCCCACGCGCTGCCTGGCGGCGGGGATGCGCACCCGCTCCATCAGCTCGACGGCCTTCTCCCTGGCCTCCTTGCGCGAGGCCCCCTGGTGCACCCGGAACATCTCACCGAGCTGGTAGCCCACGCTGAGCACCGGGTTGAGCGAGGAGAGCGCGTCCTGGAAGATCATCGCGATCTTCCGGCCGCGCACCGCCCGGCGCGCCTTGGGGCTCATGGTGAGCAGTTCCTCGCCCCGGAACCGGATCGACCCGGAGGTGATCTTCCCGGGCGGCATGTCCAGGATGCCCATGATCGCCTGCGCGGTCACCGACTTGCCCGAACCGGACTCGCCGAGCACCGCCAGGGTCTCCCCCGCCGACACCGCGTAGCTCACCCCGTTGACGGCCTTGGCCACGCCGTCCCGGGTGTGGAACTCGATGTGCAGGTCCTCGACCTCCAGCAGCGGAGTGCCGGGCACCAGGCTCTCCCGGCCACCGCCGATCACCTCCACCGCGTCCTGGCGGGGTACCGCATCCTTCGACAGCTTCGTCGCGTCACTCATCGTCCGCAGCCCTCCTCAGCGCAGCTTCGGGTCGAGGGCGTCGCGGACCGCGTCGCCGAGCATGATGAACGCCAGCACGGTGATGCTCAGCACGACGGCCGGGAAGAGCAGCACATGGGGGGCGGTCAGGAAGCGGGACTGCGCGTCGCTGATCATCAGGCCCCAGGAGATCGCCGGGGACTGGATGCCGATGCCGAGGTACGAGAGCGCGGCCTCGGCACCGATGTAGACGCCCAGGTTGATGGTCGAGACCACGATCACCGGGGCGACCGCGTTCGGCAGGATGTGCCGGGTGACGATCCGTCCGGTGCCGGCGCCGAGCGCCTTGGCCGCGACCACGTAGTCGTTGTGCTTGTTGGAGAGCACCGCCGAGCGCATCAGCCGGTAGATCTGCGGCCAGCCGAGCACGGCCATCACCGCCGAGACCGTCCAGGCGTTGCCCTTGCCCCAGGTGGACATGATCAGCATGCCGCCGAGCAGCAGCGGGATGGCGAAGAAGATCTCGGTGACCCGGGAGAGCGCGTTGTCCCAGAGCCCGCCGATCCATCCGGCCCAGAGGCCGAGCACGCCGCCGACCGCGACCACCAGGGTGGTGGTCAGGATGCCGACGATGATCGAGTTGCGGGCGCCCCAGATCGTCCGGGTGTAGATGTCGCAGCCCTGGACGTCGAAGCCGAACCAGTGGTCCGCGCTGGGCCGCTTCAGCGAGTCGGCCAGGTTGCAGAAGCCGCCGGCCCTCGGGTCCCCGTCGGTGAACAGCTGCGGGGCGACGGCCAGCGCCACCATGAACAGCACCAGGAACCCGCCGATCAGGAACAGCGGGTTGCGCCGCAGGTCGAACCAGGCGTCGGTCCAGAGGCTGGCGACCCGTTCGCCGCCCTTCCCGTCCTTGGTGAGCGTGGCGGCCTCGGCCGCGGGCCCGCCCTCGGCCGACCCGGAGCCGGGCTGCCCGGGGATCGACACCCTCGTGTTCTCGCTCTTCGTCGGCTCACTCATAGCGGATCCTCGGGTCCAGGACGGCGTACAGCAGGTCGACCACCAGGTTGGCGAACAGGTAGACCAGCACCAGAGCGCTCACGATGCCCACCACGATGGTGCGTTCGCGCAGGTAGACGGACTGGAAGAGCTGGTGCCCGACCCCGGGGATGTTGAAGATGCCCTCGGTGATCACCGCACCGCCCATCAGCCCGCCGAGGTCCATGCCCAGGAAGGTGACGATCGGGATCAGCGCGTTGCGCAGTCCGTGCCTGACCACCACTCGCATCGGGCTGAGCCCCTTGGCGACCGCCGTCCGGACGTAGTCCGCCCGCATCACCTCGATCAGGCTGGTCCGGGTGAGCCGGGCGACGTACGCCAGCGAGGTGGAGGCGAGGACGTAGGCCGGCAGCAGATAGGACCGGAAGCCCGCCTCCTCGTTGAACGAGACCGGGAAGAAGTCGATGCCGTAGTCGGTGTTGAGCTTCACCCCGAGGATCAGTTGGAGCACGAAGCCGATCACGAAGACCGGGATCGAGATGACCATCAGGGTCGAGATCAGCACCACGTTGTCGATGAACCTGCCGCGCCGCAGAGCGGCGACCACGCCCGCGGTGATGCCCACCGCCATCTCGATGACCAGCGCGGTCACCGCCAGGTTGATGGTGTAGGGGAAGGCGGTCTTCATGACGTCCACGACCTGGTTGCCGCGGTAGTCCTCGCCGAAGTCGCCCTTGAACAGGCCGACCAGGTAGTCCCAGTACTGGACGAAGAACGGGTCGTCCAGGTGGTAGCGGTCCCGCAGCACCGCCACGACGGCAGGGTCCTGCCGCTTCTCACCGGCCAGTGCCGTGATGGGATCGCCAGGCAGCAGGAAGACCAGTGCGTAGATCAGGAACGTCGCGCCGAGAATCACCGGTATGGCCTGGATGATCCGGCGGACCACATAGCGGCCCATGCGGCCTCCTCGTGGCTCGGGGCACGCCGGTGGCGGGCGGCGCGGGGATCACCCGCGCCGCCCGTCAGCTCGTGCCGGTCAGCTGGGTCGCGGTCAGGCCAGTTCGACGATGGCGAGGTCGATGCGGTTCTGGGCGTCGATGACGACGTTCTTCACGGCCTTGGTGTAGGCACCCGAGGTCATGTACGTGTAGACCGGGATGTACGGCAGTTCCTTGATCAGGATGTCGTCGGCCTGCTGGTAGAGCTTGATGCCCTCGGAGTCGCTCTTCGCGCTGTCGGCCTTGGCCAGCAGGGCCTCGAAGTCCTCGTTGACGTAGCCGCCGTAGTTGGAGCCGTTGTCGATCGCGATCTTGGAGAAGATCGGCCGCAGGTAGTTCTCGATCGACGGGTAGTCCATCTGCCAGGCCATCCGGAAGGCGCCGGAGTACTTGTGGTCGCCCAGCGCGGTGAGGATCGCGCCGAACTTCTCGAACGGCTTGAAGGTGACGTCGATGCCGAGGTTGTTCTTCAGCTGGTTGCCGACGGCCTCGATCCACTCCTTGTGGCCGCCGTCCGCGTTGTAGCCGATCTCCAGCGTGTTGCCGGGCAGTCCGCCGGCCTGGGTGAAGAGCTCCTTCGCCTTCGCCGGGTTGTACTTGGCGGCGTCGCCGAGTGCGCCCTGCCGGTAGCCCGGAATGATCGGGCTGATGAAGTCGTCGGCGGGCTTGCGGGTGCCCGAGAAGATGGTCTTGGTGATCGCCTCGCGGTCGATCGCCATCGAGATCGCCTTGCGGATCTCCGGCTTCCCGAACGCCGGATTGGTCGAGATCGGGAATCCGATGTAGCCGACCCCGGATTCCGGCTTGTAGATGTAGCGGTCACCGAACTCCTGGGCGACGGTCGACATCGCCGAGATCGGGAGCTTGTTGGTGATCTGGATGTTGTCCGCACGCAGGTCGTTGTACGACGTCTCCAGCTTGTCGTAAATCTTGAAGGTGACGGAATCCAGCTTGGCCTTTCCGTCGGCCGCCGGGAAGTTCTCGTACCGCTTCACCTTGATCTGCTTGTTGTGCTCCCACTTGCCGTCCATCTGGAACGGGCCGTTTCCGATCGGCGCGTCCTCGAAGGCCTTCGGGTCGGCGAAGAACGCCTTCGGCAGCGGGTAGAACGCGGTGTAGCCGAGCATGGTCTTGAACTGGGAGAACGGGGCCTTGAGAGTGACCGTGAAGGTCTTGTCGTCGACGACCTTGAGGCCCTTGAGCTTGTCCGCGGCGGGCTTCTTGTCCTTACCCGGGGCCAGCTCGTCGGAGCCGAGGATCTTGTCGAAGAACGGCAGCCCCTCCTGCGCGTTGTCCTGGTTCGCCCCGTAGTTCCAGGCGTCGACGAAGTTCTGCGCGAGGACCTTCTCGCCATTGTGGAAGGTGTAGCCGTCCTTGAGCTTGATCGTCCAGGTGGTGGCGTCGCTGCTCTCGATCGACTCGGCGGCCCGCAGCTTCGGCGAGTTGTCCTTGTTGTCGTAGTCGATCAGGCCGACGAAGAGCGCCGCGAGGACCTGGGCCCCCTCGGACTCGGCCGTGTTCTGCGGCACCAGGCCGTGCTGCGGCTCACCCGACTCGATGCTGATCGAGCCGCCCTTCTTGCCGGACCCGTTCGCCTGATCCGAGGACTTCTTGTCGCTGCCGGTGCTGCACGCGGAGATCGCAAGCGCGGTGCAGGCCGCCAGCGCGGTCCAACGCATCGTCTTGGTGAGCCTCATTCAACTGCTCCTCGATTTAGGGGCTTACGAACGAACGGCGCCCCGCCAGTCGGTGTGCCGGGCATGGCGAGGGTCGACATCTCAGGGCCGATCCGCACAGTTGGCGAGGTGACCACTGATACGCGCAGAGCAACTATCGATCACCGGACCCCTCCGGCGGAATCCACGTCACATCTCTTTTCAATTACATGCTCAGACCAAGTCGTGACATTGCTCGCCAAATTCCTGCATATCGCGCACGGAGCCCCGCACTCCGCTTTCCGGATAACGAACAATATTCTCCGGTATTCGATGCTTTACGGAGCGTAATGATCAAATTAGGTCGGGGAATTCCGGTGTTTCCGCAGGACAACGCAAGGGCGCGCCCTCCGCTGGGAGGACGCGCCCTTGGTTCGGGATCTGGACGGTGGTATCAACCGGTTTCCGGCGCCGGCGGGGTCGGTCCCCCACCGTTCTCGCTCTGCCCGTTCTCGCTCTGCCCGACCTCGCTCTGCCCGACCTCGCGCTCCGCCGCGCTCTGCCCGACCTCGCGCTCCGCCGCGCTCTGCCCGATCTCGCGCTCCGCCGCGAAGTGGCACGCCGAGTCGTGCACGGCCAGCTCCGAGAGCCACGCCGGCGCGGCCAGCAGCGGCACCTCCACCGTGCACCGCTCCTGCGCCTTCCAGCAGCGGGTGCGGAACCGGCAGCCGGACGGCGGGTTGGCCGGCGACGGAACGTCCCCGGTGAGCACGATCCGGTCCCGCGACTCACGCGCCGTCGGGTCCGGCACCGGCACCGCCGAGAGCAGCGCCTGCGTGTACGGGTGGGTCGCGTGGTCGTAGATCTCCAGGTCGGAGCCGATCTCGACCAGCTTGCCGAGGTACATCACGCCGACCCGGTCCGAGATGTGCCGGACGATCGAGAGGTCGTGCGCGATGAACATGTACGAGAGGTTGAACTCCCCCTGGAGCTGCTCCAGCAGGTTGATCACCTGCGCCTGCACCGAGACGTCCAGCGCGGAGACCGGCTCGTCGCAGATGATCACCTCCGGCTTGAGCGCCAGACCCCGGGCGATGCCGATGCGCTGGCGCTGGCCACCGGAGAACTGGTGCGGGTACCGGTTGATGTACTCGGGGTTGAGCCCCACCACGTCCAGCAGGTCCTGGACGGCCTTGCGGCGGTCGCCCTTCGGCGCCACCTCGGAGTGGATCTCGAACGGCTCACCGATGATGTCGCCGACCGTCATCCGCGGATTGAGCGAGGTGTACGGGTCCTGGAACACCATCTGGATGTTGCGCCGTACCGCCTTCAGCCCGGCACCGGAGAGCCGGGAGATCTCCTCCCCCTTGTAGCGCACCGACCCGCCGGTAGCCGGCTCCAGGTTCATCAGCACCTTGGCCAGCGTGGACTTGCCACAGCCGGACTCCCCGACGATGCCGAGCGTCTCGCCCTGGATCAGGTCGAAGGAGACCCCGTCCACCGCCTTCACCGCGCCGACCTGCTTCTTGAAGACGACGCCCTTGGTGAGCGGGAAGTGCTTGACCAAGTCCCGGACTTCGAGGATCGGCTCGCCGGGCGGCACCTCCTGTGCGAACGCGACCTCCTCCGGCACCGCCGGCCCCAGTGCGCTGGCCCCGTTAGCGGTCATGGAGGGTCTCCTTCCAGAAGAAGCAGGCGCTGCCCCGCCCGGCCAGCGCCCGGCCGTCGTCCTCGGTGACCGGGAACAGCTCCGGCACCTGGCCCCGGCAGATGTCCTGGGCCCGCGGGCAGCGCGGGTTGAACGCGCAACCCGGCGGAATCCGCAACAGGTTGGGCGGCAGGCCCTTGATCGCGTACAGCTCCTGGCCCTTCTGGTCCAGGCGCGGGATGGAGTCCAGCAGTCCGCGGGTATACGGGTGGGCCGGCCGCGCGTACAGCTCGCGCACCGGGGCGGTCTCGACGATCCGGCCGGCGTACATGACGGCGATCTTGTCCGCGACGTCGGCCACCACGCCGAGGTCGTGGGTGATCAGGATCAGCCCCATGTGGAACTCGGCCTGGAGCTCGGCCAGCAGGTCCATCACCTGGGCCTGGACGGTGACGTCCAGGGCGGTGGTGGGCTCGTCGGCGATGATCAGATCCGGCTCCAGGGCCAGCGCCATCGCGATCATGATGCGCTGGCGCATACCGCCCGAGAACTGGTGCGGATAGTCGCCCACGCGCTGCCTGGCGGCGGGGATGCGCACCCGCTCCATCAGCTCGACGGCCTTCTCCCTGGCCTCCTTGCGTGAAGTCCCGTGGTGCGCGCGGAACATCTCACCGAGCTGGAACCCCACGGTGAGGACGGGGTTGAGCGAGGAGAGCGCGTCCTGGAAGATCATCGCGATCTTCTGCCCGCGGATCTTCCGCCGCTCCTCCTTGCCCATCTTGAGCATGTCCTGGCCCCGGAACCTGATCTCGCCCCGGGGGATCCGGGCCGGCGGCATGTCCAGGATGCCCATGATCGCCTGCGCGGTCACCGACTTGCCCGAACCGGACTCACCGAGCACCGCGAGCGTCTCCCCCGCCCGGACGCTGTAGTTGACCCCGTTGACCGCCCTGGCCACCCCGTCCCTGGTGACGAACTCGACGTGCAGGTCGCGGACGTCCAGCAGCGGCCCCTCGTAGGGCGCCTCCCGCTTCGACGTGCCGGTGTCGACAGCTGTGGTCACGATGAGTCCCCTCGCTCAGCGAAGCTTCGGGTCGAGGGCGTCGCGGACTGCGTCGCCCAGCATGATGAAGGCCAGCACGGCGACGGAGAGCGCCGCGGCCGGGAAGAACAGCACGAACGGGGCCGTCCGGATCACCTTCTGGGCGGAGGAGATGTCGATGCCCCAGGAGATGGTCGGGTCCTGCAGGCCGATGCCGAGGAAGCTCAGCGTGGCCTCGGTGGCGATGTAGCCGCCGAGCGCGATGGTGGCGACCACGATCACCGGGGCGACGGCGTTCGGCAGGATGTGCCGGAGCATCAACCGCCCGGTACCGGCCCCGAGCGCCTTGCCGGCCACCACGTAGTCGGCCTGTTTGACGGTCAGAACGGCGCCGCGCATGACGCGCGCGATCTGCGTCCAGCCGAGGACCGCCAGGGCGACGACCACGCTCCACACCGTGCGCGCGGAGAAGGCGCCCAGCAGGACCAGCGCGCCGAGCAGCAGCGGAATACCGAAGAAGATGTCGATGACGCGGGAGATCACGGCATCCACCGCGCCGCCGAAGTAGCCGGCGATCATGCCGGTCAGCCCGCCGAGCAGGGCGACCCCCGCGGTGACGCAGATGCCGACGGTGATCGAGGCCCGGGCCCCGTAGATCACCCGGGCGTAGATGGACCGGCCCTGGCCGTCGTAGCCGAACCAGCCGGCGCCGAAGAAGTCCGTCCAGTCCGGGCGTTTCAGGTAGTTGTGGATCAGGTCGGCCTGGCGTGGATTGGTGTCCGTGAACGCCCAGGGGAAGATCGACATGAGGATCAGCAACAGGATCAGCAGTGCCGAGATCAGGAAGATCGGCCGCCGCCGTAGGTCCCGCCAGGCGTCGCCCCAGAGGCTGCGGGCCTCCTCCCGCTTGACCGGGTCGCCCTCGACCAGGGTCTCCTGCTCGACCGCCATGCCCTGCTCGCCGGCGTAGTCGAGGTGGTCGACGCCGGGCTTGGGATGCCGCTCGAACGAGCTCTCGTCGTGGATGTCAGGCATAGCGGATCCTCGGGTCCAGGACCGCGTAGAGCAGGTCGACGATCAGGGAGGCGACCAGGTAAACGATCACCAGGACGGTCACGATGCCCACCACGGTGGGGCCCTCCTTCTGGTTGATCGCCCGGTACAGGACGTTGCCGATGCCCTGCACGTTGAAGATCCCCTCGGTCACGATCGCGCCGCCCATCAGCGCGCCGAGGTCGGTGCCCAGGAAGGTGACCACCGGGATCAGCGAGTTGCGCAGCAGGTGCCGGGTGATGATGGTCCGCCGGGGCAGGCCCTTGGCGACCGCGGTGCGCATGTAGTCCGCCCGCAGGTTCTCCCCGATCGACGTCCTGGTGAGCCGGGCGACGAACGCCAGCGAGAGCGAGCCCAGCACGATCGCCGGCAGGATGAGTTGGGAGAGGTCCGTGGAGTCCTGCACCGTCGGTGTGACCCAGCCCAGGTCGGTCGCGAAGATCGTCTGGGCGATGTAGGCGAGCACGAACACCGGGATCGAGATCACCAGCAGGGTCAGGATCAGTACCAGGGTGTCCTGGATGCTGCCGCGCTTGAGGCCGGAGACCAGACCGAGCGCCAGCCCGACGATCAGCTCGAAGGCGAAGGCCATCAGGGCCAGCCGGATGGTGACCGGGAAGGCGTCCGCCATGATGTCGGTGACCGAGCGGCCGGTGAAGCTCGTCCCGAAGTCGCCCTGGAACAGGTTGCCCATGTAGTGCAGGTACTGCTTCCACAGCGGCTGGTCGAGGTAGTACCGGTGCTTCAGATTGGCCACCACCGCCGGGTCGGCGGCCTTGTCCCCGAAGAGCGCCGCGACCGGGTCGCCCGGCAGCGTGTAGACCATCAGGAAGATCAGGAATGTGGAGCCGAAGAACACCGGGATCATCTGCAGCACCCGCCGCAGCACGTAACTTCCCATCCGAGCCTCCTTCCTAAGGTGTCTGGTCGGCCCGTGACCGGGTGCGGCGGGCCGTTGGACCGAGTGCCCGGGCCCCGCCCCCCGTGCGGGGAGGGCGGGGCCGGCGCATGGGGCTGAGCCCCTCGCCCCCAGCCTGGCGGCCGGGGGTGACCCCAGCCCGATGGCGGGCGAGGGGGGAGATCAGCCCGTCACCTCGACCTGGGTCCAGGCCGGGTTGCCGAAGGAGTCGAACGTCACGTTCTGGACCTTGGTGGAGTAGCCCGAGTTGGTGCGGTAGTACCAGAGCGGGATCGCCGGCATGTCGGTCGCCAGCACCGCCTCGGCCTGCTGGTAGCCGGTCACCGAGCCCTGGACGCTGTCCGCCTGGTCCGCCTGGGTGGACAGCTTGTCGAACTGCGGGCTGCTGTAGCCGAAGTCGTTGGACGCGGCGCCGGTGCGGTAGACGTCGGCGAGGAAGTTGGCGTTCAGCGGGTAGTCCTGCACCCAGCCGGTCCGGAACATGCCGTCGATCTGGTGGCCGGTGATCGCCGCACGGGAGGTCTTGAAGTCGGGCTTCGGGTCGCCGACGCAGTCCACGCCGGTGCTCTGCCGGATCGAGTTGCAGACCGCGTCGACCCACTCCTTGTGGCCGCCGTCCGCGTTGTAGGTGATGGTCAGCTTGTTGGCCGGGACACCGCCGCCCTGGGCGATCAGCTGCTTGGCCTTGTCCGGGTTGAACGTGCAGAAGTCACCGCACTGGCCCGCCTTGTACCCCTCGACGCCCTCGGCGACCCAGGCGCTGGCGGGCGCGCGCGACCCCTGCAGCACCGTCTTGGTGATGGTGTCGCGGTCGATCGCCATCGAGATGCCCTGGCGTACCTGGGCCTTCTCCGGCGCGGCCCAGTCCGCCTGGTACAGCGTGAAGCCGACGTTCTGGATGGCACCCTGCGGGGAGTCGATCGCCCGGTCGCCGAGGTCGGTCTTGTACGTCGCCAGCGCGGACGGCGGCACCTGGTCCATCACGTCGAGGTTGTTGGACTGGAGGTCGGCGTAGGCGGCCTCCGCGGTGTTGTACATCTTGAAGACGATGCCGCCGTTCTTCGGCTTGTCCACACCCTGGTAGTTCGGGTAGGTCTTGGTGACCACCTGCTGGTTGTGGTCCCAGCTGACGAACTGGTAGGCACCGTTGCCCACCGGCTTCTGGCCGTACCCGGCCGGGTCGGTGAAGAAGGCGTCCGGCAGCGGGGAGAAGGCGATGTAGCCGAGCTTGTACTCGAAGTACGAGACCTTGCCGCTCAGCTTGATGGTGAAGTGCGTGTCGTCGACGACGGTCAGGCCGGACATCTTGGTCGTGGTCGGCTGGCCACTCGCCGGGTGGACGTCCTTGTACCCCTCGATGTCGGAGAACCAGGAGCTGTTGATCTGGTTGTTGCTGGTGGTCGCGCCCCAGTTCCAGGCGTCCACGAAGTTCTTCGCCTGCACGGGGGTGCCGTCGTGGAACGTCCAGCCGCTCTTCAGCGTGACGTTGAACGTCTGCGAGTCGCTGGTGTCGATGCTGTCCGCGACCTGCATCCGGATCTTGGCGTTGCTGGGGTCGTAGTCGACCAGTCCCTTGAAGAGGTTCTGCAGGATGCGCCCACCGCCGGTCTCGTTGGCGTTCGCCGGCTGCAACGGGTTCTGCGGCTCACTGCTCTGGTAGCTGAAGGTCTTGCTGCTGTCCGACGAACTGCTGCCGCCTCCGCTGCTGCTGCACCCGCTGGCCACCAGGGCCACGGATGTCGCACCGGCGAGGACCCATCGAGCACGAGTGGCTGCGGGCATGGAGGTCCCTCCTCAAGGTGTGTGTCGCATCACACCCCATGAGAAGTGCGCCCGTGCGGCGGCGCGAGTCGGGTACCCCCGGATGGGTGCAGCCGGCCCCCCGGTGAGTTGACGGAACGCCGGAAGGGCCCGCGGCACGACGGCCGCGGGCCCTTCCGGGAAACGCCTCGGGATCAGACGGCGGCGGCCGTCTCCCGGACCTCGGCGAAGTGACACGCCGACTGGTGCTTGGCCGGGCCGCTCAGCACCTCCGGCACCGCCAGCAGCGGGACCTCGGTGGAGCAGCGCTCCTCCGCCTTCCAGCAGCGGGTGCGGAACCGGCAGCCGGACGGCGGGTTGGCCGGCGAGGGGATGTCGCCGGTCAGGATGATCCGGTCACGGTTCTCGCGCGCCGTCGGGTCCGGCACCGGCACCGCGGAGAGCAGCGCCTGGGTGTAGGGGTGCGTGGCGTTGTCGTAGATCTCCTCGTCGGTACCGATCTCGACCATCTTGCCCAGGTACATCACGCCGACGCGGTCGGAGATGTGCCGGACGATGGAGAGGTCGTGCGCGATGAACATGTACGACAGCTCGAACTCGCTCTGCAGCTGCTCCAGCAGGTTGATCACCTGCGCCTGGACGGAGACGTCCAGGGCGGAGACCGGCTCGTCGCAGATGATGATCTCGGGCTTGAGCGCGAGGCCGCGGGCGATGCCGATGCGCTGGCGCTGGCCGCCGGAGAACTGGTGCGGGTACCGGTTGATGTACTCCGGGTTGAGGCCCACCACGTCCAGCAGGTCCTGGACGGCCTTGCGGCGGTCGCCCTTCGGAGCCACCTCCGGGTGGATCTCGAACGGCTCGCCGATGATGTCGCCGACGGTCATCCGCGGGTTGAGCGAGGTGTACGGGTCCTGGAACACCATCTGGATGTTCCGGCGGACTGCCTTGAGGGCCGCGCCGGACAGCTTGGAGATGTCCTCGCCCTTGAAGAGGACCTCGCCGGAGGTGGCCCGCTCCAGGTTCATCAGCACCTTGGCCAGCGTGGACTTGCCACAGCCGGACTCGCCGACGATGCCGAGGGTCTCGCCCTTCTTCAGCTCGAAGGAGATGCCGTCGACCGCCTTGACCGCGCCGACCTGCTTCTTGAAGAGGATGCCCTGGGTCAGCGGGTAGTGCTTGACCAGGTCCCGGACCTCCAGGATGGGCTCAGCCATGGAGGGTCTCCTTCCAGAGGTGGCACGCGCTGCGGCGGCCGGTGAGCTCCTTGCCGTCCTTGTCGGTCACCTGGTGCAGCGTCGGGATCTCCGTGCGGCACAGGTCGGTGGCGACGTCACAGCGGGGGTTGAACGCGCAGCCGGCCGGGACCTTCAGCAGGTTCGGGGGCAGGCCCTTGATCGCGTACAGCTCCTGGCCCTTCTGGTCCAGGCGCGGGATGGAACGGAGCAGGCCCTTGGTGTAGGGGTGCGCCGGGTTGGCGTACAGGTCACGCACCGGGGCGGTCTCGACGATCCGGCCGGCGTACATGACGGCGATCTTGTCCGCGACGTCGGCGACCACGCCGAGGTCGTGGGTGATCAGGATCAGGCCCATGTTGTACTCGGCCTGCAGCTCGGCGAGCAGGTCCATCACCTGGGCCTGGACGGTGACGTCCAGGGCGGTGGTGGGCTCGTCGGCGATGATCAGGTCGGGCTCCATGGAGAGCGCCATGGCGATCATGATGCGCTGGCGCATACCGCCGGAGAACTGGTGCGGGTAGTCGCCCACGCGCTGCTTGGCGGCGGGGATGCGCACCCGCTCCATCAGCTCGATGGCCTTCTCCCGGGCCTCCTTCTTGGAGGCGCCGCGGTGCACCCGGAACATCTCGCCGAGCTGGGCGCCGACGGTCATCACCGGGTTCAGCGAGGAGAGCGCGTCCTGGAAGATCATCGCGATCTTCTGGCCGCGGATCAGCCGGCGCTCCTCCTCCTTCATCGCGAGCATGTCCTGCCCGCGGAAGAGGATCTGGCCCTGGCTGATCTTGCCGGGCGGCATGTCGAGGATGCCCATGATGGTCTGGGCGGTCACCGACTTGCCGGAGCCGGACTCGCCGAGCACCGCCAGGGTCTCACCGGCGGCGACGGAGTAGTTGACGCCGTTCACGGCCTTGGCGACGCCGTCCCGAGTGTGGAACTCCACGTGGAGGTCGCGGACCTCCAGCAGCGGGGTGCCAACTTCGAGCCGGCCGCTCTTCTGGTTCTTCTCGATCACGGTGGTCATCGGGTCGTCACCTCTTCTCTCAGCGGAGCTTCGGGTCGAGGGCGTCGCGGACCGCGTCGCCGAGCATGATGAAGGCCAGCACGGTGATGCTCAGCGCGGCCGACGGGAAGAGCAGGACGTGCGGGGCCGCCAGGAAGCGGACCGAGGCATCGCTGATCATCAGGCCCCACGAGATCTCCGGGGACTGCACGCCGATGCCCAGGTAGGACAGCGCCGCCTCGGCACCGATGTAGACGCCCAGGCTGATCGCGGAGATCACGATGACCGGCGCGATGGCGTTCGGCAGGATGTGCCGGAAGGTGATCCGGCCGCTGCTGGCGCCGAGCGCGCGGGCCGCCATCACGTAGTCGTTGTGCTTGTTGGAGATCACCGAGGCGCGCATGATGCGGAAGATCTGCGGCCAGCCGAGGACGGCCATGACCAGCGAGACGGTGTAGGCGTTGCCCTTGCCGAGCATCGACATGATCAGCATGCCGCCGAGCAGCAGCGGGATCGAGAAGAAGATCTCGGTGAAGCGCGACAGGATCGAGTCGGTGATCCCGCCCTTCCAGCCGGCCAGCAGGCCGAGGAGCGCGCCGACCACGGTGACCAGCAGCGTGGTCAGGACACCGACGATGATCGAGTTGCGGGCGCCCCACACCGTACGGGTGTAGACGTCGCAGCCCTGCACGTCGAAGCCGAACCAGTGCTCGGCGCTCGGGCGCTTCAGGGAGTCGGCCAGGTCGCAGGCGCCGTTCGCGGTCGGGCTGCCGTCGGTGAACAGCTGCGGCACGGCCGCCATGACCAGCAGGAACAGCACCAGAGAGGCACCGATGATGAAGACCGGGTTGCGGCGCAGGTCGCGCAGCGCGTCCGTCCAGAGGCTGGCCACCCGCTCCGGCTTCTGCTTCTTCTCCGGGGCGTTCTTCGGGCTGTTGTCCTCGGACGGGGCCTCGCTGCCCACGGTGATGGTGTCACTCATAGCGGATCCTCGGGTCGAGCACGGCGTACAGCAGGTCCACGAGCAGGGTGGTGATGAGGTAGATCATCACCAGCAGGGTGACCATGCCGACGATCACCGTGCCCTGCTTCTGGTACACGGACTGGGCGAGCAGGCCGCCGATGCCGTGCATGTTGAAGATCTTCTCGGTGATGACCGCGCCGCCCATCAGGCCGCCCAGGTCGGCACCGAGGAAGGTGACGATCGGGATCAGCGCGTTGCGCAGGGCGTGGCGGCCGATCACCCGACGGCGCTTCAGGCCCTTGGCGACCGCGGTACGGACGTAGTCCGCGCGCATGGTCTCCATCAGGCTGGTGCGGGTCAGTCGGGCGACGTACGCGAGCGAGGTGGACGCCAGCACGAAGGCCGGCAGCAGGTACGCCCGCAGTCCGTCCTCCTCGTTGAAGGAGACCGGGAAGAAGTCGAAGCCGTAGTCGTTCTTCAGCTTCACGCCCAGCAGCAGCTGGAGGACGAAGCCGGTGACGAAGACCGGGATCGAGATCACGAACAGCGTGCTGATGAGGACCAGCTGGTCGATGAACTTGCCCTTGCGAAGGGCCGCCATGACACCCGCCAGCACACCCATGACCGCTTCGATGATGAAGGCGACCAGGGCGAGGTTGAGGGTGTACGGGAACGCCTCACTGATCATGTCGGTCACGGAGCGACCGGTCAGGCTTTCACCGAGGTTCCCCTGGAAGACCCCCGAGATGTAGTTCCAGTACTGGAGCAGGAAGGGGTCGTTCAGGTGGTACTTCTGGCGGATCATGTCCGCCACGATCGGGTCGGCTCGCTTTTCGCCGGCCAGTGCCTGCACCGGGTCACCGGGCAGGTAGTGAACCAGCGCGTAGATCAGCAGCGTCGCACCGAGCAGGACAGGGATCGCCTGTATCAGTCGGCGGATGACATAGCGGCCCATCAGACCTCCATACTTTCGGACAAGGAAGGGAGGCGGGAGGACTCGGACTGTAGTCCGGCCCGCCCGCCCCCGTTCGTCTGACTACCGGATCAGCCGGCGAGCTCGACCTTGGCCAGGTTCATGCGACCCTGGGCGTCGGTGTCGAAGTTCTTGATCTTCTTGGTGTAGGCCGCGGAGGACATGTAGGTGTACACCGGGATGTACGGCAGGTCCTGGACGAGGATGTCGTCGGCCTGCTGGTACAGCTTGATGGCCTCGTCGTCCGTCTTCGCCTGGTCGGCCTGGTCCAGCAGGGTCTCGAACTTGTCGTTGATGTAACCGCCGTAGTTCGAGCCGTTCTCGATCGCGACCTTGGAGAAGATCGGGCGCAGGTAGTCCTCGATCGACGGGTAGTCCATCGACCAGGCCATACGGAAGGCACCCGAGTACTGCTTGGCCTGCAGGTCGTCCAGGATCTTGCCGAACTTCTCGAACGGCTTGAAGGTGACCTCGACGCCCAGGTTCTTCTTCAGCTGGTTACCGACGGCCTCGATCCACTCCTTGTGGCCACCGTCGGCGTTGTAGCCCAGCTCGATGCTGTTGTTCGGAACACCGCCGGCCTGGGTGAAGAGCTCCTTGGCCTTGGTCGGGTCGAACTTGGCCGCGTCGCCCATGGCGCCCTTGCGGTAGCCCGGGATGAGCGGGTTGACGAAGTCGTCGGCCGGGACGCGGGTGCCCGAGAAGATGGTCTTGGTGATCGCCTCGCGGTCGATCGCCATCGAGATCGCCTTGCGGATCTCCGGCTTGCCGTACGCGGCCGGGTTGGTCGAGATCGGGAAGCCGATGTAACCGACGCCCGACTCCGGCTTGTAGATGTAGCGGTCGCCGAACTCGCTCTTGACGGTCGACATGGCCGAGATCGGCAGCTTGTCGGTGGCCTGGATGTTGTCGGCGCGCAGGTCGTTGTACGCGGTGTCCAGGTTGTCGTAGATCTTGAAGGTGACGCCCTGGAGCTTCGCCTTGCCGTCCGAGGCCGGGAAGTTCTCGTAGCGCTTGACCTTGATCTGCTTGTTGTGCTCCCAGCTGCCGTCCATCTCGAACGGGCCGTTGCCGATCGGCTTGTCGCCGAAGGCCTTCGGGTCGGCGAAGAACGCCTGCGGCAGCGGGTAGAACGGGTTGTACCCGAGCATCGTCTTGAACTGCGAGAACGGCGCCGACAGGGTGACGGTGAAGGTCTTGTCGTCGACGACCTTCAGGCCCTTGAGCTCCTTGGCGGTGGGCTTCTTGTCCTTGCCCGGAGCCAGCTCCTCGGCGCCCTCGATCTTCGCGTAGAACGGGAGGCCCTCAGCGGCGTTGTCCTGGTTGGCACCCCAGTTCCAGGCGTCGACGAAGGACTTGGCGGTGACCTTCTCGCCGTTGTGGAAGGTGTAGCCGTCCTTCAGCTTGATCGTCCAGACCTTGCTGTCGGGGGACTCGATCGACTCGGCCACGCGCAGGTTCGGGGCGTTGGTCTTGAAGTCGTAGTCGACCAGGCCGGCGAAGAGGGCGTTCTCGACCTCGGTGCCCTCGGACTCCGCGGTGTTCTGCGGCACCAGACCGTGCTGCGGCTCACCGAGCTGGACGGCGATCGAGCCGCCGCCGGAGGCAGCCTTGTCATTGCTCTTCGAGCTGGTGCTGCAAGCGGTCGCCGCGAGGGCGATCGCGGTCGCCGCGACGAGCCACTTGGTCTGGGTTGCACCGCGCATGGGGGATGCCTCCTGAAATCGACTTTCCAACGAGGAGAGCACCGCGGGCGGCTGACGCCGCTTCCGTTGTGCCGTCCGCGCTCGTGGTTTCGGCGCGCACCCCTGCGCGTTAACCCTTGACCCGAGCCTGACTGCACCCACTATGTGTCACGCACGGACACGAAAGTGACCAATGCCGATCTCAATTAGGTCACATGAACGGTCGGTAAGTTTCGAAAATCGGACATATAAGACATACTCAGACAGGCATTAAACGGACAGTCGTCATGAATGACGGACTGTCACGTTCGCTCAGCGGACACCTTGCCGTGGTAAGCGCTATTCCGTTTATACGCGCGTCGACAACTTGGAGTAGTTGAAAACGATCGCCCCCCTCTCCACTGGAAAGGGGGGCGATCGATTCAGGCCAAAGGCCGTTTAAACCCGAGCATCAGGCCTTCTTGGCGCGCGAAGCCGAACGGCCGCGCTCCTTCTGATCCAGGACGACCTTACGGATGCGCACGGTCTCCGGGGTCACCTCGATGCACTCGTCCTCGCGGCAGAACTCCAGCGACTGCTCCAGCGAGAGCTTGCGCGGCGGCACCAGGTTCTCGGTGGTGTCGGAGGAAGCGGCACGCATGTTGGTGAGCTTCTTCTCCTTGGTGATGTTGATGTCCATGTCGTCCTGGCGCGAGTTCTCGCCGACGATCATGCCCTCGTACACCTCGGTGGTGGGCTCGACGAAGAGCGTGCCGCGCTCCTGGATGCCCATCATCGCGAACGGCGTCACGACGCCCGCGCGGTCCGCCACCAGCGAACCGTTGTTGCGCATCCGCAGCTCGCCGAACCACGGCTCGTGGCCCTCGAAGATGCTGTGCGCGATGCCGGTGCCGCGGGTGTCGGTCAGGAACTGGGTCCGGAAGCCGATCAGGCCGCGCGACGGGACGATGAACTCCATGCGGACCCAGCCGGAGCCGTGGTTCGTCATGGTCTCCATGCGGCCCTTGCGGGTCGCCATCAGCTGGGTGATCGCGCCGAGGTACTCCTCGGGGCTGTCGATGGTCATCCGCTCGACCGGCTCGTGGGTCTTGCCGTTGATGACCTTGGTGACGACCTGCGGCTTGCCGACGGTCAGCTCGAACAGCTCCCGGCGCATGGTCTCGACCAGGATGGCCAGCGCCAGCTCGCCACGGCCCTGGACCTCCCAGGCGTCCGGACGCTCGGTCGGCAGCACGCGGAGCGAGACGTTACCGATCAGCTCGCGGTCCAGGCGGTCCTTCACCATGCGGGCGGTGACCTTGTGGCCCTTGCCGCCCTTGCCGACCAGCGGCGAGGTGTTGGTGCCGATGACCATCGAGATGGCCGGCTCGTCCACCGTGATGAGCGGCAGCGCGACCGGGTTCTCCAGGTCGGCCAGGGTCTCGCCGATCATGATCTCCGGGATGCCCGCGACGGCGCAGATGTCGCCGGGGCCGGCCACCTCGGCCGGCTTGCGGGTGAGCGCCTCGGTCATCAGCAGCTCGGTGATCTTGACCTGCTGGACCGAGCCGTCCCGCTTCATCCACGCGACCTGCTGGCCCTTGCGCAGCTCGCCCTGCTCGACGCGGCAGAGCGCGATACGGCCGAGGAAGTTGTCGGCGTCCAGGTTGGTGACGTGGGCCTGGAGCGGCGCGTCCTCGTCGTAGGTCGGGGCCGGGACGTGCTGCAGGATGGTGGAGAAGAAGGGCTCCAGCGAGTCGCTGTCGGCCGGCACGGTGCCGTTCTCCGGCTTGGTCATCGAGGCGACGCCGTCACGCGCACAGGCGTAGACGATCGGGAACTCGATCTGGTCCTCGGTGGCGTCGAGGTCCAGGAAGAGGTCGTAGGTCTCGTTGATGACCTCGTCGATCCGGGAGTCCGGGCGGTCGGTCTTGTTGATGCAGAGGATGACCGGCAGCTTGGCCGTCAGCGCCTTGCGGAGCACGAAGCGGGTCTGCGGCAGCGGGCCCTCGGAGGCGTCGACCAGCAGCACGACCGCGTCGACCATCGACAGGCCGCGCTCGACCTCGCCACCGAAGTCGGCGTGGCCGGGGGTGTCGATGATGTTGATCGTGATCGGCGCGCCACCCTCCTTGGGGTGGTACTTGACGGCGGTGTTCTTCGCGAGAATGGTGATGCCCTTCTCGCGCTCCAGGTCGTTGGAGTCCATCATCCGGTCGTCGAGGTGCTGGTGGGCGGCGAAGGCGCCGGCCTGCTTCAGCATGGCGTCGACCAGCGTGGTCTTGCCGTGGTCGACGTGGGCGACGATGGCAACGTTGCGGATGTCATTGCGCGTGGGCATGCTGAGCGGATTCTCCCGGAATCGTGGGTTACGGCGCCCGGCTGCGTGACGCCGACCGGCGATCCCTGTCGATCGCCGCCGCCCGTTCCGCCTGCTACTACCGGTCCACCCGCCGGGCAGGACATGCCACGGCTTCCTCCTATCGTACGGGGAACCGCCCAGGTGGGCCGAAACGAGCAGGTCGGGCGGGATCAAGATCACAGGTGGATCACACCCTCCCCGCCCGGCGGAGGCCGTACGCGAGCCCGAATCGGCCGCCCCGGTCAGCCGGTGAGGAGGCCCACGTCCTGGAAGCGGGGCCAGCCGAAACCCCAGACCCCGGCGCCCGCCACGCCCTCCCGGACGGCCACCAGCTCCGGGCGCTGGAACAACGGCACCGAGTGGCCCAGCTGCCAGATCCGGGTGTCGGCCTCCTGGAGCAGGGCGAGGTGGGCGGCGGGGTCGAGTTCGGCGGCGGCGCGGTCGAAGAGGCGGTCGATCTCCTCCGTCCCGGTGCGGCCGTAGTTGGTGCCGGTCTCCAGGGCGCCGTCCTCGCCGGGCCGGGGCTTGGCGTAGACGGGGCGCTGGTCGACCGCCGGGCTGGGGCCGGCCGGCCAGGAGAAGAGGGCGAGGTCGTAGTCGCCGGCGGCCAGGCCGGTGCGGACGAAGGCCTCGGCGGGCAGCGCCACCGGGTGGACGGCGACGCCGGTCTCGGCGAGGTTGGCGGCCAGTGCGTCGGCGGTGCGCCGGGCGGTGGCGGAGTCGGCGGGGATCAGCAGGGTGAGCGAGAGCTCGTGCCCGTTCCGGGCCCGGGTGCCGCCGCCCTTCGGGCGCTTCCAGCCGGCCGCGTCGAGCAGCCGGCCGGGGTCCGCGGTACCGAGGGCGGTGCTGTTGTCCCGGTAGCCGTCCTGGTCGCCGGCGAGCAGGTGGCTGCCGAGCGGCGCGGCGGCGAGCCCGAGCGGGGTGAGCGCGGCGTCGGCGGCCCGCCGGCGGTCGACGGCCCGGGCGAGGGCCTGCCGGACGGCCGGGTCGGTGAGCGGCGCCCGGGTGGCGTTGAGGGTGAGCTGGGTGAGCGAGGCGGCGGCGGCCCGGTGCACGGTGATCCCAGGCAGTGCCTCGGCCCGGCGCAGCGCCTGGCCGGCGGCCTCGGCGCGGTCGGCCGAGGTGCCGGGCGTCGTCGGGGCCCGGTCGACCGCCGCCGTGAGCGGGGCGATGTCGAGCCGGTCCTGGTCGAGCGCGTCGAGCCGCCGTTCGGCCGGGGTGGCGAGGAAGTCGATCCGGTCGGCCTTCGGCTGGTCGCCCCACCAGAGCGGGTTGCGCACCAGGGTGACCCGTCCGCCCGCCGCGTCGTACCCGTCCGGCCCGGAGAGCACGAAGGGCCCCGCCGTCACGTGCGGGCCGCCCGCCAGCGGCCGGTTGAAGGCGGCCGGGGAGGAGGTCACGGCGGCGGGGTAGAGCGGGCCGAAGAGCGACCGCCACTCGGCGTAGGGCCGCCGGAAGGTGATCCTGACCTCGGAGGGGTCCGCGCCCGGGGTGATCGAGTCGACCGCGTCGTACCCGGCCGGGCGGGTGCCGGTGTAGGCGGGGTCGAGGCCGGAGAGGGCGGCCCGCTGGGCGGTGAAGTCGGCGGCCGAGAGCGGGGTGCCGTCGCTCCAGACGGCGTGCGGGTTCAGCCGGTAGGTGACCACCTGCGGCAGCTGCCCGGGCGGGGTGGACTCGGCGGCGGCCAGGTAGTCCGGGTCGGGGACGGGCCGGCCGTGCTCGTCCGGCCGGAACAGCGCGGGGTAGAGGGCGTGCGCGAGCAGCGCCGAGTCGGCGGTCGCCGCGGGCTGGTAGAGGTTCAGCGTGGCGGGGACGGTGTCCAGCGCCCAGCGCAGCGTGCCACCGTCCCCGACGGCGCTGCGGTCGGGCGGGCGGACGTCGCCGGTGACGGCCGTGGGGGCGGCGGACGCCGGGACGGGCTCCGGGATGCGGGCCGGGGCCGGGGAACCGGAGCAGCCGGCCAGGGAGCCTGCGGCGAGCAGCAGCGCGGCGACGGCGGCTGGGGCGGTGAGCTGGCGGACGCGCATGGCGGCCATGGAACGCCGCCGGGGCGTGGCCCGGCCCGCCGACACGGCGGGCCTCCGGGCGACTGCACCCGGACAGCCGAACTGTGACGCGCCCGCTCGCCTCCGGGCCGCTCCGACCTGGTGCCGACCGTCGGCGGGCACCGCGCCACTCCTTCGTCGGCGGCTTGGCCCTTCTCCCCTTCGGCGCCGGCGCGCCCCGGCGGCCCGGGGCGTCGGGCGGCGCCTACAAGGCCAGCTCGAACCAGACGATCTTGCCCTTGGGCGTGCGCCGGCTGCCCCAGCGCTCGGCCAGCAGGCTGACCAGCTGGAGTCCGCGCCCGCCCTCGTCGGTCTCCTGGGCGCGCCGCTGCCGCGGCTGGGCGTAGCCGTCGTCCCAGACCTCGCAGACCATGGAGCGGTCGCGCAGCAGCCGGAGCCGGATCTCGCCGCGGCCGTGCCGGAGCGCGTTGGTGACCAGCTCGCTGACCAGCAGCTCGGTGGTGTCCACCAGCTCGTCCAGGCCGCGCGCCAGCAGCCAGCTGCAGGCCAGCTCGCGGGCCTTGGCCACCGAGGTGGGCTCGGGCGGCAGGAACCAGTTGCCGACGGCGTCGTCGGGGAAGGCGTGCACCTTGGCCATCAGCAGGGCGATGTCGTCCTCGCCGTGGTGCGGGTTGAGCTCGCCGAGGACGTGGTCGCAGAGGTCCTCCAGGCCCTTGCCCTCGGCGGACAGCGCGATGCGGAAGGCGCGCAGGCCCTCGTCCAGCTGGTGCTTGCGGCTCTCCACCAGACCGTCGGTGTAGAGGCCGAGCACGGCGCCGTCCGGCAGGGTCAGCTCGACCTCCTCGAACGGCTCGCCGCCGACGCCGAGCGGCAGGCCGGGTGGCACGTCGAGCATCCGGGCGGGTTCGCCGGGGCTGAGCAGGACGGGCGGCAGGTGGCCGGCGTTGGCGAAGACGCAGCGGCGGGTGACGGCGTCGTAGACCGCGTAGACGCAGGTCGCGAGGTAGACCTCGCGGGCCTCCTCGTCGGCGGTCGAGGTGAGCCGCCCGTACGGGGTGGGCGAGCTCGCGGGCGCGGAGTCGTCGCCGAGGCCGCGGGCGATCTCGTCGAGGGCGGTGAGCACCTCGGCGGGGTCGAGGTCGAGCATGGCCAGGGTGCGGACGGCGGTGCGCAGCTGGCCCATCGCGACGGCGGCGCGCAGGCCGCGGCCCATCACGTCGCCGATGACGAGGGCGGTGCGGTTGCCGGGCAGCTGGATGACGTCGAACCAGTCGCCGCCGACCTCGGTGTTGTTGTTGCTGGGCAGGTAACGGCAGGCGATCTCCAGGCCGCTGGCGGCCGGGTTGCCCGGGGGCAGCAGGCTGCGCTGGAGGATCAGGGCGCGCTCGTGCTCGCGGCGGTAGAGCCGGGCGTTGTCGATACAGACGGCGGCCCGGGCGACCAGCTCCTCGGCGATGGCGACGTCGCGGGCGTCGAAGGGCTCACTGCCGATCGCCCGGGAGAGCTGGACCAGGCCGAGCACCTGGTCGCGGGCGACCAGCGGGACGATCAGGGTGGAGCGCAGCAGCGGGTCGGGCCCGGGCTCGGGGACGACGCTGCGGCCGGTGCGCAGCGCCCGGGCGTGCGGGGAGCGGCGCGGGTAGCAGAGGGTGCCGCCGGCCTCGGCGATGGGCAGGCCGGTGACCGAGCCGAGCACCGAGGAGGCGCCGCCGACCACGCTGGAGACGGCGACCCGGCGCAGTTCGCCGCTGCCGTCGGTGAGCACGCCGTCGCCGTACCGGCCGGCGCTGGGGACGGTCTCGCCGGAGAGCAGCGCGGTGTAGAGGTCGACGGTGGCGAGGTCGCAGAACGGCGGGACGACGACGTCCAGCAGCTCCTTGGCGGTGGTCTCCAGGTCGAGCGTGGAGCCGATGTGGGCGCTGGCCTCGTTGAGCAGGGCGAGGTTGCGGCGGACGCCGTCGGCCTCGCGCTCGGCGACGTGCCGGCTGGTGACGTCGGAGACCTGGCCGGCGACGCCCATCGGCTGGCCGGCCGAGCCGTTCAGCCGGTACAGCGAGACGGCCCAGAGCCGGTTGCCCTCGCGGGTGGGGACGGCCGAGTGGAAGCGCAGGTCGAAGACGGGCTGGCCGGTGGCGATGACCTTGCGCAGCGCGGCGGTGAGCCGGTCGGCCTCGGACTGCGGGAAGAGGTCGTGCGCGGTGAGGCCTTCGAGGTCGGTGGGGGCGAGGCCCATCCCGGAGGCGAAGGCGTCGTTGACGCGCTGGAGCCGGAGCCGGTCGTCGAAGAGGATGAAGCCGGTGGGGGTCTGGCCGAAGACGGCCTCGGAGGCGGCGAGGTCGGTCTCGATCCGGCGCAGCCGGCCGAGGTCGACGGCGAGGCAGGTGGCGCCGGCGGCGGGCAGCGCACTGTCGGGCATCAGGTAGAGCTCGGCGAGCCCCTCGCCGCCGGTGGCGTCGCGGTAGGGCGCGGTGCCGACCCACTCCTCGCCGGCCAGGGTGCGCTCCAGGCGGGCGCGGCCGCGCTGCCAGAGCTCGCGTGGCACGAAGGTGGTGATCGGGTCCGAGCCGACCGCCTCGGCGGCGGGCAGGCCGAAGAACTCGGCGGCCCGGTCGCTCCACTGGCTGATCCGGCCGTCGGGGCCGATCGCGAAGGTGGCGACCCGGATGTAGTCGTAGATCGAGCCTGGGTCCCCGGCGCCCCACTGGTCGGCGCCGACCCCGGGGCGGGCGGCACGGCCGTGCCCGGGGGGTGCGGCCTGTGGGGCCGCGGGGACGGGCAGGTGTGGGGAACCGGCCTGCCCGGGCACAGCGGCATGACCGCTGCTGCTCGGCGCGTTACGCGCCGGGGTGCTGTTCAACGGACCGACCCCTCCAAACCCGCGACCGTCCGGATGCCGAGAAGACCGAGTATTCATCATCGAGGGGTACGTTCACACGCCCTCAACATCACAACATCAGATCGGGCGAAGGTTTTTGTCCTACCGCCCGCGCAACCACAATGCCACGCTCGCGCCCCCTGCCGGAGTGCGCGCTCCCCCCGGCCTCCCGCTGGCATATGCAGCCCCGTTCTACTCGCGTCCTACTCGACCCATGCTCCCGCCTCGCTGCGCTCGCTCACAGCTCGTCGGGCTCATTACCCGGCAGCGGCTGCTCGAACCAGACGACCTTGCCCATGCCCTCCGCCCGGGCGCCCCAGCGGAGCGCGAGCCGGCGGACGAGCTCCAGGCCCCGGCCGCCCTCGTCGGCCTCGGCCGCGTGGCGCTCGCGGGGCGGATCGGGCAGCGGGTCGGAGATCTCGACCAGCAGCGTCTCGCCCAGCGTCAACCGTACGCCGATGGGTGCGCTCGCATAGCGGACCGAGTTGGTGACCAGCTCGCTGACCAGCAGCTCCGCGGTGTCGGTCAGCGCCTCGACGCCCCACTCGGCGAGCGTCGCGCGGACCAGCCGGCGGGCCCGGGAGACGGCGGTCGGCTCGGCGGGCAGCGTCCAGCCGGCCGTCGGGGTGCCGGCCTGGCCGTGGCCGAGCCGGGCCAGCAGCAGCGCCACGTCGTCGGGCTCGCGGCCCTGCTCCATGGTGTCCAGCACCGCCTCGCAGGCCGCCTGGATCGAGGCGTGGGGCTGCTGGAGGACGGTGATCAGCCGGCCGAGGCCGACATCGAGGTCCTTGTCCCGGGACTCCACCAGGCCGTCGGTGCAGAGGGCGAGCAGGCTGCCCTCGGGGATCTTCAGTTCGACCGACTCGAACGGGACGCCGCCGACGCCGAGCGGGGCGCCCGAGGGCAGGTCGAGGATCCGGCCGGCGCCACCGGGCAGCGGGCCGCCCGTCCGGGTCGGCTCCTCGGCCTCCTCCCCCGGGACGATCAGCACCGGCGGGATGTGGCCGGCCTTGGCGACCGTCAGCCGGGCGGTGGCCGGGTCGAACACCGCGTAGATGCAGGTCGCCAGCAGCGCCTCGTCCGGCCCCTGGGCGAGGTCGTCGGCCAGCTCGTGGACGTGCCGCAGCAGCACGTCCGGCGGCAGGTCGAGGGCGGCCAGGACACGGACGGCGGTCCGCAGCCGGCCCATCGTGGCGGCGGCCCGCAGGCCGTGGCCCATCACGTCGCCGACCACCAGCGCGGTGCGGTCGCCGGGCAGCGGGATGACGTCGAACCAGTCGCCGCCGACCTCGGTGCCGCTGCTGCCGGGCACGTACCGGTAGGCGACCTCGACGCCGGTGGGCTGCGGGACCTGCTGCGGCAGCAGGGTGCGCTGCAGGGTCAGCGCGGCGGTGCGCTCGCGGGCGTAGAGCCGGGCGTTGTCGAGCGAGCTGCCGGCCCGGTCGGCCAGCTCGACGGTGAAGGCGAGGTCGTCGCGGTCGAAGCCCTCGCGGTAGCCGGCCCGACTGACCTGCAGCAGGCCGATCACGATGCCGCGGGCGCGCAGCGGCACCACCAGCATCGAGTGCACGCCCAGGTCGTGGGCGGCCTGCATCTTCGGGTCGCCGGGGTAGGTGACGTCGTCCAGCTGGTCGGCGCCGGAGAGCAGCTCCGGGACGCCGGTGCGCAGCACCCGGCCGCAGGCGGAGTCCTCGGCGAAGGTGATCCGGGCGCCGCGGCGCAGCATCACCTCCACCTCGGGGCCGTCCTGGACGGAGGCGGTGCCCAGCTGCAGCAGCGAGGTGCGGCGGTCGTGGCCGTGCCGGGGCAGGTCGTCGCCGTGGGCGACGGCCTGGAGCAGGATGACCGCGGAATGGTCGGTGAGCCTGGGGACGACGGCGCCGGCCAGCTCCTGGGCGATCCGGGAGGCGTCCAGCAGGTCGCCGACCCGGGAGCCGAACTCGTTGAGCAGCGAGAGCCGGCGCCGGGCGTGCTCGACCTTGGCCACCGCCCGGTACCGCTCCGTCACGTCCATCACGGTGCCGGAGATGCCGAGCACCCGGCCGGCCCGGTCGGTCATCCGGCTGTAGGAGATCGAGCGGTAGCCCGAGCGGGCGGTGACCGGCGAGGCGAGGGTGACGTCGATGACCGGCTCGCCGGTGGCCAGCACCTGCCGCTGGATCGCGGTGATCTCGTCGGCGGCCCGCTCCGGCAGGGTCTCGCCGGTGGTGCGGCCGACGTGGTCCTCGGTGGCCATGCCGTTCATCGCGGCCAGGGTCTGGTTCACGGCGGTGTAGCGCAGCTCGGTGTCGAGGATGGCGATGCCCAGCGGGGACTGCTCGAAGAGCGCGTCGCGGACGGCGAGGTCACGCTCGACGGCCCGGACGGCGGCCGCCTCGGCCAGGTTGACCTGGAGGAACGGGGTGCCGTCGCCGTCCACCAGCAGGGAGATCCGGACATCCAGGGCGACGGGGGCGCCGTCGCGGTCGCGCAGCTCGGCGGGGCCGGCCCAGCGGCCGTGCCGCAAGGTGTCCTGGATCGCCGCGCGGATCCGGGCGACCTGGTCCTCGTCCGGGATCAGATCGTCGATCCGGCGCCCCACCAGCAGCTCGTTCGGCCAGCCGAGCAGCTCCTCGGCGGCCGGGCTCCAGAGGACCACCCGGCCGGCCGTGTCGAGGATCGCGATGGCGACCTTGACCACGTCGAGCAGATTGCCCTCGGCGCGGTCGCCGGGACCGCCCGGGTCGGCGCCGGGGCCGCCGGGGAAGGGCCGGCCGGGGCGGCTGCGGATGCCCGCCGGCGGGGCCGCGTCGGCGGCCACCAGGGACGGCGCGGGCTGGTCCGGCGGCGGGGCGTCGGGGGCGGGGTTCTCCCCGCCGCGGCGGCGGCCGGCCGGTGGCTGCGGCTGCGCCGGGCGCGCGCCACGGCGCAGCCGGGCGCGCGCGGCTGCGCTCCCCCCGGTGCCCGTGCGCCGCGCTCCCCCGCCGCCGTTACCGGTATTCGACACCGACGGGGCCTCCGGCTCTGGTCGGGATCGGCGGCGCCGGCTGGGGGCGGCTCACCGATGGTGACGAATAGTGCCGAAAAGTGACATACCCAGCAGAACCCAGGCTATCCCGGCTTCCGGGTCGGCTTTTCCGATTGACCTACGTGGCGTATTGCGCGTCGCGGCGCCGGCTGCTCGGGCTCCCGTTCAGGCGTTCGCGCGGGCGGGCGGCGGGCGGCGGGCGGGCGCTTTCGCGCGCGTACGGTCGGGGGCCGTGTCCCGTCAGGGAGCCGCGTGCGGACAGGGGAGCCCGTGTCCGGTCAGGGAGCCGTGTGCGCCGCGTCGAGCAGCCGGGCGATGTCCGGGAGGACGGCGCGGTCGTGGTCCAGCCAGTCGACGCCGTCCAACTGCTCCGGGCCGAGCCAGCGCAGCTCGTCGTGGTCCTCCAGCGCCTGCGGGTCGCCGGCCAGCAGCTCGGCCACCCAGAGGTGCAGCTCCAGGCCCGGCCGGACCAGCCACGCGCCGGGCAGCCGCTCCACGGCCCTCGCCCGGACGCCCAGCTCCTCCAGCAGCTCCCGCTCCAGCGCCTGCACCTCGGTCTCGCCGGGCTCGGCCTTGCCGCCCGGGAACTCCCAGCGCCCGGCCACCTCGGCCGGTGCGCTGCGACGGGCGGCCAGCACCCGGCCGCGGTGGATGAGCGCGCCGCCGACGACGATCCGGTTCTCCATGGCCCCGACCTTAGGACCTGCGCTCGCGGGGCCCGCGCTCTCCACCCAGTACAGCTGCTTGTGGCCGCGCGCCTCGAACTCGGCCGCCAGCCGCTCGGCCGCGGCCCGGTCCAGGCCCGTGGCGACCAGGAAGCGGTTGCCGTTGTCGTCCTGCCGCATCACCCGAAAGGTGTCCATGCCGGTGAGCGTAGGGGGTACCCCCTCGGGCGACGCGGGCGCGGGAGCGGACGCGGTTGCGGGAGCGGTCGCGGGTGCGGCCCCAGGCCCGCGTGGGGGTCGGGCCGGGAGCCGCGTCCACCGGACGCTACGCCCGGCTCGCTACCGGCAGGTACGGTCCCTGTTAACGGCGGGTAAGGCAGCACGGGACAAGGCAGCACCCCCTGCGGGACGGCCGGCAAGGCAGGGACGGCCGGTGGTGCAGAGCGCGGCCGGCGCGGGTCAGGTCTGGATCTCGCCGACCTGCTCGCCCGTCGAGAGGCCCAGCTCGCGGCGGATCTCCACGGTCAGCTTGGCCGACTTGGTCACCAGCGACTTCGCCCGCCGCACCTCGCGTTCGAACGCGGTGCCGTCGACCGTCTTGGCCGCGGTGTCCCAGGCGGTGGCGGCCTCCCGCTGGGCGGCCGCCAGCTCGGCCACCTTCGCCTTGGCGCCCTCCGGCCAGGCCGTCGAACGCTTGGAGAGGTCCTCGGCCTCCTTGCGGGAGGCGTCCGCCATCTGCCGGGCCCACGCCCGGTACTCGGAGTGCGACTCGGCGATCTCGGCCCCCGGCTCGCTCCAGTACGCGGTGTTGAACGCCCGGGCGGCCTCCAGGTAGGCGAGCTGGGCCTGGCTCAGGCCCGCGCGGTCCGTCCGGACGCTGCCGCGGTGCTGGGCGTGACGGTCCTCGTAGGTGCAGGTGGCGTCGTGCTCGCCGGACTTCCAGTTGCCGCGGCTGGGGTAGAGGTAGACCTCTTCCATGCCGTCCGGCACGGCCCAGTAGTCGAGGGCGTACTCGTCGAGCACCGGGCCGCAGAGCGTGGCGGCGAGGTCGCGGACGCGGGTCTCGCCCGGGTAGGCCGTGCCGAGGCTGTCCGGGATCCGGGCGGTACCGGCCACCTCGCCGTGGTGCGGGACCGCACACGGCACCTTCAGCACCCAGAAGACGGTCTGGTCCCCGTCCTCGGGGTCGGAGCCGGCGGACGTCCCCGGCTGGTTGTAACAGTCGCCGGCCTTGAGTGAGGACCAGAGCACGGACCCCGGCGGGGCCTTCGGGGCGCGGGCCGGGCGGTCGGCACGGTCGGAGGCGTCGACGCCGGCGGCCAGCAGTCCGACGAAGGCCAGCAGGGTGACCAGCACCCCGAGGACGCCGAAGATCACGCCGGCCACGGCCATGCCGCGGCCGCGCTCGTTGCGCTTGGGGATCTGGGCCAGCGCCACGATGCCGAGGGCGAGCGCGATCGGCCACATGCAGAGCAGGCCGGTGACCAGCGCGGCGACGGCGAAGCCGTTGGTGACCTCGGGGGCCTGCGGGTAGGCGTAGCCGGGCTGGAAGCCGGACATCGAGCCGGGCGGGACGGCGGCCCAGCCGGAGGCGGCCGGCGGCGGGCCGGGGAACGGCGGGGGTGGTGCCGGGGCGCCGGCGGGGGTGCCTGCCGCGTTGGGGTCGGGGGCGGCCCAGGGGTCCACGGGCTCGGCAGGCGCGGTGGGGGCGGTAGGGGCGGGGGACTCGGTGTGCGCTGCGGGTGCGTCCGGGGCCGGGGGTTCCGTGTCCACCGTGGCCGGCTTGGTCAGCTCCACGCGGTCGGCCGCCGCCGGAGCGTCCTCGGCAGGAACGTCCGCCGTCGCAGCGTCCGTCACCGGGCCTTCGGCCGCGGGAACGTCCGGCGCGGGGACAGGCGGCGCCGGGACGTCCGGCGCGGGAACGGGCGCGTCGGGATCGGGCTTGGACACGTGGACTCCCCCGCCCGGCGGTCACGGGCATCAGCTCGGCAGTTCGACTCGAACGTTCCGCCGGCGGAGCACACCCCTGCGATGGGAACGGACGCGCGACTTTACCCGATCTTGCCGAATGCCTTCCGGTCCTTTTTCCCCTGCCGCCGGGCCCGGCTACCCACGCGCCAGCACCTCCCCGTGCAGCATCGCGAACCAGCCGTCCTCGGCCGTCACCCACCCCCGCCAGCCGGCCGCGATCCGCTCCAGCTCCGCCCGGTCCGCGTACCCGTGGGCCACCGCCGTCCCGGCCGTGCTGGAGGCCACCGTCCGGTCGGCCCACATGCCGCCCCACCACTCCCGCCGCTCCGGGGTCGCGAAGGTCCAGCTGCTGGACGAGGCGGTGACCTCGGCGAAGCCCGCCGCCCGGGCCCAGGACAGCAGCCGCCGCCCGGCGTCCGGCTCGCCGCCGTTGGTCCGGGCGATCCGCCGGTACAGCTCCAGCCAGCGGTCCAGTTCGGGCACCTCCGGGTACCAGGTCATGGTCGCGTAGTCGACGTCGCGGGCCGCGACCAGGCCGCCCTCCGCCGTCACCCGGCGCATCTCCCGCAGCGCGCCCACCGGGTCGGCCACGTGCTGCAGGACCTGGTGGGCGTGGACCACGTCGAACTCCCCGTCCGCGTAGGGCAGTCCGTGCACGTCCGAAACCTCGAAGACCACGTTGGACAGACCCCGCCCGGCGACGTGCCGGGCCGCCGCGTCCAGCACCTCGGCCGAGGTGTCCACGGCCACCACCCGCCCGGTGGGGCCGACCAGTTCGGCCAGGTCGGCGGTGATCGTGCCGGGGCCGCAGCCGACGTCCAGCACGGCCTGCCCGGGCCGCAGGTGGGGCACCAGGTAGGCGGCCGAGTCGGCGGCGGTGCGGGAGCGGTGCGAGCGCAGCACGGACTCCTGGTGGCCGTGCGTGTAGGCGGCGGGCTGCGGTCCGGTCATGACGTCCCCCTGAGAAGGTCTCGGTTCTCCGACACCTCCGACGCTACTACTTGTCCCGCATCGCGAGAAGATTCGTCTCACACTGCGGTCGAACCAGAGCGCACGAGAGCCCCCGACCATCCTGCGGCCGGGGGCTCTCGCCTTGTCGGTACGCCTAGTTGACGGTGAACCAGGTGGTACGGGACTTCTTCCACTCCGGGTGGGTGAGGTCCTTGGCCTCGATGCCGTCGCCGTACAGGTCGGCGGAGCCGTCGTCGGTGATCAGCTGCACCTGGGCGCCGGGGGCGGTGAGGTCCGGGACGTCCGGCACGGCCTCCCAGCCGCCCGCGTCGCCGGTCGGCAGGTCCAGCACCTTGACCGGCTGTGAACCGGGCTGCCCGTCCCAGCGGTAGAGCGCGTACGGGTCGGAGTTGTCGTCCGCCGCCCAGGAGCCCGCCACGATCAGGTACTGGCCGAGCGCGTTGCGCCGCAGATCGCGGACGGAGAGCCCGCCGAGGTCCAGCTCGATCGGGGCACCGAACGTCGCGTGCGCCGAACCGCCCGGCAGCGACGAGAAGTTGGTGACCGGCACGATCAGCGCCCGGCCCCCGGTGACCGCCGGGGCGAGCGGCGCGCGGAAGCCCACGTACGCGGTGGTGGAGCTGCCCGGCGCGAACTCCAGGCCCTCGACGTTGAATCCGTCGATCTGCTTGGGTACCTGGCCGGCCGCCGCGCCCGCCGCGAAGCCGTAGCGGTTGCCGTTGGCGCGATCCCAGGCGATCAGGTCGTCGCGCAGGCCGGTGTACTTGCCCGCCAGGCTGAGCTGCGTCCCCGCGCCCGAGCCGGTGACGGTGGTGGCGAAGACGGTGCGCCGGTCGACCTTGATCTCGCCGTCCTTGTTGTTGCCCAGCGAGCCGGTCCAGTAGATGGTGTTGCCGACCCGCGTGGCGCCCTCGATGTCGATCTCCTTGGAGACGCCGAGCGCCGAACTGAAGTCCCAGGTGCGGACGGGCGCGCCCGAGGCGTTGCGGTCGTACAGCCGCAGCACGTTGGACTCGTCGTCGGCCACCACGAGGTAGCCGCCGCCCGCGTCCACCGCCGCCGAGGCGTCGCTGGAGCCGGTCAGGTAGCGGCTCGCGGCCGAGAACCCGACCGCGGGCGAGGCCGCGTAGTGCAGCGTCTTCGTCGCGGTCTTGCCGCCGAGGCCGGTGACCTTGACGGTCAGGTCGGTGTAGCCGACGCCCGGCGCGGCGACCGCGAGCGTGCGGGTGCCGGTGGTGCCCGTGACGGTGACGTCGCCGGTCCGGGCGACCGAGCTGCGGGTGGTCGCCGAGGCGGCCACCGTCAGCGCGGAGGCGGAGGCGCCGCTCTGCGCGACGGTGACGGTGACCGTCGGGTCGCCGGTGGCGCCGACCGCGCCGGAGAGGTAGCCGGCCGAGAGGGAGATCGTGGGGGTTCCGTACGTCACGGCGGCGGCGGAACCGGCGGGCAGCGCGAGCACCGGCAGCGCGGCGACGGCGACGGCCAGCGGCAGCAGGCCGCGGGAGAGACGGGACACGGGGACAGCCCTTCGACGTGGGGGGCGGTGCGAGGTCCGGACCAGGGTGGAGCCCCCCGACGAACGCCGCCCCTCCGGCAGCGGGCCGCCGGACGAACAGCAGCCCTCGGCGAACCACCGGCCGCGCCCGGCCCGTACGGTGGACGGGCCCCCGAGAGAACGGTCTCCACCATGCCCGGCCGCCGCCCCTTCGTCCTGCTGAGCGCCGCGATGTCGCTCGACGGGCATCTCGACGACGCCTCCCCCGAGCGGCTGCTGCTCTCCAATCCGGCCGACTTCGACCGGGTGGACGAGGAGCGCGCCGCCAGTGACGCGATCCTGGTGGGCGGCAACACGCTGCGCGCGGACAACCCCCGGCTGCTGGTCAACGACCCCGCCCGACGGGCCGCCCGGCTCGCCGCCGGCCGGCCCGAGCACCCGCTGAAGGTCACCCTCAGCGCGAGCGGCGCGCTCGACCGCTCGCTGCGCTTCTGGCACACCGGCGGCGACCGGCTCGCCTACACCACGGACGCGGGCGCCGCCGTGCTGCGCCCGGCGCTGGACGGGCTGGCCGAGGTGGTGGCGCTGGGCGGCGCGGTCGGGCTGGGCGCGGTGCTGGACGACCTCGGCGCCCGCGGGGTGCACCGGCTGATGGTCGAGGGCGGCGGCAGCGTGCACACCCAGTTCCTGGCCCAGGGCCTGGCCGACGAGCTCCAGCTGGCCGTCGCCCCGCTGCTGGTCGGGCAGGCGGACGCGCCCCGCTTCGTCCACCCGGCCGCCTTCCCCGGCGGCCCGGCCCGCCGGATGCGACTGCTGGAGGCACGTACGGTGGGCGACGTCGTCCTGCTCAGGTACGCCCCGAAGGAGCCCGCCCCGTGACCACCGACCCGACCGACCTCCGGTTCCTGCGGCGGGCCGTCGAGCTCTCCCGCCGCTGCCCGCCCTCCGAGACCGCGTTCTCGGTCGGCGCGGTGATCGTCGGCGCGGACGGCGAGGTGCTCGCCGAGGGCTGGAGCCGGGAGTCCGACCCGCACGACCACGCCGAGGAGGCGGCCCTGGCCAAGCTCCCGGCCGGCGACCCGCGGCTGCGCGGCGCGACCGTCTACAGCTCGCTGGAGCCCTGCGGGCAGCGCGCCTCCCGGCCGCACCCCTGCGCCCGGCTGCTGCTCGCGGCGGGCGTCCCGCGGGTGGTGGTCGCCTGGAGCGAGCCGGACACCTTCGTCGCCGAGACCCAGGGGACGGCGCTGCTGGAGGCGGCCGGGGTCGAGGTGGTGGAGCTGCCGGAGCTGGCCGAGGAGGCCCGCGCGGTCAACGCCCACCTGCTGGGCTGATCTTTTGTATCCTGATTGAACAATTGACTCGCACTCTCTGGGCCCCGCCCGCGAGGAGCCACCCCATGCCCGACGCCACCACGCCCACCGTGCTGACCACCCGCGCCCTCCTGCTGGACATGGACGGCACCCTGGTCAACTCCGACGCCGTCGTCGAACGCTGCTGGCGCCGCTGGGCCCAGGAGCACGGCCTCGACCCGGACGAGGTGCTCCGCATCGCCCACGGCCGCCAGGGCCACGCCACCATGGCCGTCCTGCTGCCCGAGCGCCCGGTCGCCGACAACCTCGCCGACAACCGGCGCATGCTCGCCGAGGAGAAGGCCGACACCGAGGGCGTCGTCCCGGTCCCCGGTGCGCCCGCCTTCCTCGCCGCCCTGGCCGGCCTCCCGCACGCCCTGGTCACCTCGGCCGACCAGCCGCTCGCCCGGGTCCGGATGGCCGCCGCCGGCCTGCCGCTCCCGTCCGTCCTGGTCACCGCCGAGTCGGTCGGCGCGAGCAAGCCCGACCCGGAGGGCTTCCTCAAGGGCGCCGCCGCGGTCGGCTTCGCCCCCGCCGACTGCCTCGCCTTCGAGGACTCCGAGGCCGGCATCGCCGCCGCCCGGGCCGCCGGCATCCCCGTGATCGGCATCGGCCCGCGCGCCGCCGCCCACCACCCGACCGCGCACGCCGCCACCCTGGAGGACGTGACCGTCACGGCCTCCGGCGACGGCACCCTGACCGTCCGCGTCGGCTGACAGACGGTGAGGGCCGCCTTCCGCAGGCCTCAGCCGCGGCCGCTCACCGACGGGTGCGGGTGGCGAGCCAGCCCGCCATCGCGCGGACGCCGACGCCGATGGCCCGCTCGTCCGGCGTGAAGGTCTCGTAATGCGGGTAGCTGGTCGTGATCGCGGCGCCGGGAGTGCGAACCCCGAGGAAGGTGTAGGTGCCCGGGACGCGGTCCAGGAACAGCGCGTAGTCCTCGCCGTTGAACGGGAACGCGGCGTGGTTCACCGTCACCGAGCCGGGGCCGAGCTCGCAGCGCAGGTGCCGGGCCAGCGCGTTGGCGTCGCCCTCGGGGCAGACCAGGGCCGGGAACGGCGGCTTGGGGAAGGTCACCACCCCGCCGTACGGCTGCGCCAGCCGGCGGATCTCCTCCCGGATCTCGGCGTTGCGCTCCTCGGGCCAGCAGCGGAACGTCACGTCGACCGCGACCCGGCCCTCGGCGTCCGGCTTGTCCGCCGCCCTGCCGCGGATCACCACGAACCGGGCCAGCGGCCCGCCCGGCGTCTGCACGTCCGCGACCATCTGCTCCAGATAGGCGTCCGAGGAAGCCGGCGGTGCCGGCGGCGGGGCCACCGTGGAGAGCCCGCCGATCTCGGCCTTCAGCCGGCCCGCCGCCGTGACCGCGTCCGGCCCGGTCAGGGTGACCGTGACCCAGTCCTGGCCCGGCAGCCCGCTGCCCGGCGTCACGGCGAACTGCCCCACCGGGTACGGCCCGCAGTGCAGGGCATGGATCTCCTCGACGCCCTTTCGCTCCAGCACCTTGGCGTCGATCATCGCCTGGGCGCCCTTCAGGGACTCCTCGCCGGGCTGGAAGAGGAAGACCACCTTGCCGCTCAGCCTCGGCTGGAGCTGCGCCAGCGCCTGGGCGACGCCGACCCCCACCGTGGTGTGGATGTCGTGGCCGCAGACGTGCGCCGACGGGCGGCCCGGGAGCGGGGGCGTGATGCCCTCCCCGGGCACCGCGTCCATGTCGGCCCGGTAGGCCACCGTCCGCCCGGGGCGCGCGCCCTTCAGCACCGCGACCACCCCGGTCCCGGCCACCGACTCGACGCTCAGGCCCGCGGCCCGGAGCCGGTCGGCCACCGCCCCTGCGGCGAACTTCTCCTCCCCCGACGTCTGGGGGTTCCGGTGCAGCTCACGCCGCAGCGCGATCAGGTCGCCGTCGAGCCGGGCGGCGACGGCGTCGACCGCGGCCTGGTCGATCGGGTTGCGCCGGCGTTCCGAGTCCGCCGCGGCGGCGGTGCCGGACGCCAGGACGGCGCCGACCCCGGCGGCCGCCGTGCCGCCCAGCAGCGTGCGGCGGCTCAGGGCAGGCTTGTTCGAACGAGTCATGACTTCCCCCTGTGAGCGTGCGAAGTGGCTGCCCGCGCGTCGGTACGACGGGCGGTGAAGGCACGGACGACAACCGCCCGGGGTGACGACGCCGGTGCGGTCACGGCCGGACGCCCGCCCCCGAGATGCCGATCAGCAGCCACCAAATGATCACATGAAATGGTCAACTCGCCCTTGATGCAGGCAAAGTGAGAGACGTTGATCCGCTTCTGTCCCCCGCGGGCGCGCAGCCCCGTCAGCCCCAGCGGCCCCGTCAACCCCGTCAGCCCAGCCGGCCGAGCCTCGCCCGCAGGCGGCGGGCATCCCGCAGCCGCTGCTCGTACGTCGCCCCCAGGGCGAGCAGCAGCAGTCCGACGACGGCCAGCGGCACCCAGCGCGGCAGCAGGCCGAGCACCTGGACGACCGTCGGCGCCAGCTCGTGCACGCCGACCAGCAACAACGCCGATAGACCATCGCAGATTCCTGGCGTTGTGTACACATGGGGCACTCGGTACGCTTGGGCGCATGACGCAGCCGCTGCCCATAGAGTCCATCCGCGACGTGCGCGCCCACCTGGCCGAGGTCGTGGAGCGCGCGGACCGCGACGACGTACCCACGGTGATCACGCGCCGGGGCAAGGAAGTCGCCGCCGTCGTTTCCATCGAGGTGCTGCGCAAGTACCAGGAGTGGGAGGAGCGCGAGATCAATCGGATCATCGACGAGCGCATGGCCAACCCCGCACCCGGCATCCCGATCGAGGACATCATGAGGGAGACGCTGGCGCGCAGTGAGTGAGTACCGAACCGTCTTCCGCCCCGAAGCGCAGGCCGAACTTCGGAAAATCCCTCGCGACATGGCTCTGCGCATCCTGGCCAAGCTGACCGAGCTGGAGACCGACCCGCTCGGTTTCAGCACCACTGCACTCGTGTCCCAGCCCGAGCGCCGCCGCCTGCGCGTCGGCGACTACCGCGTCGTCTACACGATCGACAACGGAGAGTTGGTGGTCTGGGTCGTTCACGTGGGGCACCGATCCACTGTCTACGAGACCTGATTGCCACTGACCACACGTCAGAAAATCCAGCACCAATCCAGCACGGCAGCGACAAAGGGGTCGGACTCAACCGAGCCCGACCCCTCCTGACCTGCATGTTTGCCACATCAGCGACGTGGTGTTATCTCATCCGCTCAGACGTTGAAGCGGAACTCCACGACGTCGCCGTCCTGCATGAGGTATTCCTTGCCCTCGATGCGGGCCTTGCCCTTGGAGCGGGCCTCGGCGATGGAGCCGGTCTCGACCAGGTCGGCGAAGGAGATGACCTCGGCCTTGATGAAGCCCTTCTGGAAGTCGGTGTGGATCACACCGGCGGCCTCGGGGGCGGTGGCGCCCTTCTTGATGGTCCAGGCGCGGGTTTCCTTGGGGCCGGCGGTGAGGTAGGTCTGCAGGCCGAGGGTGTCGAAGCCGACGCGGGCGAGGGTGGCGAGGCCGGGCTCGTCCTGGCCCATGGACTGGAGGAGCTCCAGGGCCTCGGCGTCGTCCAGCTCGATCAGCTCGGACTCGATCTTGGCGTTGAGGAAGATCGCCTCGGCCGGGGCGACCAGCTCGCGCTGGGCGTTCTTGAAGTCCTCGTCGGCCAGCTCCTCCTCGTCCACGTTGAAGACGTAGAGGAAGGGCTTGGCGGTCAGCAGGTGCAGGTCACGGATCGGGGCGGTGTCGAAGCCGGCCTCGAAGAGGGTCTTGCCGGTCTCCAGGATCGCCTGCGCGGCCTCGGCGGCGGCCAGGACGGGGGCGGTGTCCTTCTTCAGGCGCGCCTCCTTCTGGAGCCGGGGCAGCACCTTCTCGACGGTCTGGAGGTCGGCCAGGATCAGCTCGGTGTGGATGGTCTCGATGTCGTCCTTGGGCGACACCTTGCCGTCCACGTGCACCACGTCCGGGTCGGTGAAGGCACGGACGACCTGGCAGATCGCGTCGGACTCACGGATGTTGGCGAGGAACTTGTTGCCCAGGCCCTCGCCCTCGCTGGCGCCGCGCACGATGCCCGCGATGTCGACGAAGTCGACGGTGGCCGGGAGGATGCGCTGCGAGCCGAAGATCTCGGCGAGCTTGGCCAGCCGCCCGTCCGGGACGCCGACGACGCCGACGTTCGGCTCGATGGTGGCGAACGGGTAGTTGGCCGCCAGCACGTCGTTCTTGGTCAGGGCGTTGAACAGGGTCGACTTGCCGACGTTCGGCAGGCCGACGATTCCGATCGTGAGCGACATGAAGCGCAGTCCCGTGGGCTTGGAGGAGTTGGGTCGGCACCGTACGGGCCGATCCCCCAGTCTACGGGCAGCGGGTCAGGCGTCGGCCGCCGCCGGCAGCGGCTCCAGGAACTCCAGGCGGTTGCCGAGGCGGTCGCTGGAGTGGAAGCGGCGGTGACCGGGCAGGTTGTCGTCCCAGACGACCTCATGACCGTGTGCGGCCAACCGCTCGGCGAGTGCGTCGAGCGCCCGCACCTGGATGCCCGGGTGCCCCTTGCGGGCCGGCCGGAACTCCGGCACCACGCCCAGGTGCACCTCGACCCCGCCGCCACGGAACCAGCAGCCGCCGCGGGCGGCCAGCACCGGGGGCTTGGCCAGCTCCGTCATGCCGAGCACGCCGTGCCAGAACGCACGGCACTCGCCCTCCGCGCCGGCCGGGATGTCGAGCTGGACGTGGTGCAGCCGTTCGAAGGCAAACCCGCTGGTCATGCGTCCCCCTGGAGGAGTTGAGCGACGATCACATCAGTACTCCGTTCGAAGACACGGAGCAAGGTCCCGACGACCATTACACAGTGTGGCGATGATCGGACCGTACGTTGGGTGGGTGGAGCAGAGCATCCGAACCCAGCCGCCAGGGCCCAGACGCCGTCCGCCGAACGGCGCGGCCGGGGCCGCCGTCCCCGGGCCCGGGCGGGCCCCCGAGACCGCCGAGGCGGCCGGAGCCTCCGCGGCCCCCGCCTCCCGGCTACGCCCCGTAGCCGGCACGCCCGACCGGGTCCGCCCGGGTGGCGCCCGGCCCCGGCTGCGCCTGCCGCTCGGTGCGCGGCCCGGGGAGCGGACCGGCGAACGCGCGGACGGGCTGGCGGCCGAACGCACCGGCGAACGCGGTGACGGCCGCCCGAACGGCCGCCTCTACGGGCGCCGGCGCAACGGGCGGCCCACCCGGCTGACCGCGGTCGGCACCGGCGTGGCCGCCCTGGTCGCGACCGTCGCGGTGGCCGGCCTGGACCGGCTGGTCTTCGGCGGGCTCGGGGTGCTGTTCGGCATCGGCTACCTGGTGGTCTGCTTCCAGCTGGCCGTCCGGGTGCGGTTCGCCGACCTGCTGGCCGCGCCGATCAGCGGGCCGATCGCCTTCGCCGTCTCGCTGCTGCTGCTCGGCCCCGTCGCCTCCTCGGGGGTGACCGCGCAGGTGGTGGCGCTGGCGACGGGCCTGGCGCTGCGGGCCGGCTGGTTGTTCTCCGGCACCGGTCTGGCGGCCGTGATCGTCCTCGCCCGGTTCGTGGCCCAGCGGCGGATCCACCGGGCGCGCTGAGGGGACGGCCACCCCGCAGGAAGGTCAGGCGGACGCGCGGGCCGCCGCCATGGCCGCCCCGACGATCCCGGCGTCGTTGCGCAGCTCCGCAGGGACGATCCGGGCCTCGCGCTCGCGCAGCAGCGGCAGGAACTTCTCGTGCTTGCGGCTCACCCCGCCGCCGATCACGATCAGCTGCGGCGAGAACAGCATCTCCACCAGGTCGAGGTACTCGTCGACCCGCCCCGCCCACTGCTCCCAGGTCAGCCCGTGCCGCTCCTTGGCCGCCGAGGAGGCGCGCCGCTCGGCGTCCTTGCCGCGCAGTTCCAGGTGGCCCAGCTCGGTGTTGGGCACCAGCGTGCCGTCCACGAAGAGGGCGCTGCCGATGCCGGTGCCGAAGGTGAGGACCAGCACCACGCCTGCCTGGTCGCGCCCGGCGCCGTGGCTGAGTTCGGCGAAACCGGCGGCGTCGGCGTCGTTGAGGACGGTGGCCGGCAGGTCGAGCGCCTCGCGGAACAGGCCCTCGGCGTCCAGGCCGATCCAGCCCTTGTCGACGTTGGCCGCGGTTCTGGTCTGGCCGTTCACCACCACCCCGGGGAAGGTCAGCCCGACCGGGCCCCGGTGGTCGAAGTGTCTGACCACCTCGCGGACGGCGGCGACCACGGCCTCCGGGGCGGAGGGCTGCGGGGTGAGGACCTTGTGCCGCTCCTGGGCAAGCACGCCCCGGCCGAGGTCGACGGGGGCGCCCTTGATGCCCGAACCGCCGATGTCCACACCGAATACCGCCGTCATGACGACCGCCCTCCGCCGTAAGCCGAAACCGTCGCGCACGGGCCGGGCCGGACGCCGCGGTCGGCGTTGTCCACAGGCCTGTGCATACCTGGGCACAAAACTACGAGAGCCCACCCGGCCGCGCACAGCAGAAAACCCGGCACCCACAGGGGGCCGGGCTTTCCGGGAGGCGGCGGTTACAGCTTGCCCGGCGGTTACAGCTTGCCCACGGCCTCGGAGCGCAGGTCGCGGCGGAGCTCCTTGGGCAGCGAGAACGTCAGGTGCTCCTCGGCCGTCTTGACGGTCGACACGTCGCCGTAGCCGCGCGCGGCCAGCCAGTCCAGGACGCCCTCGACCAGGATCTCCGGCACCGAGGCGCCGCTGGTCAGGCCGACCGTGGTGACGCCCTCCAGCCAGGACTCCTGGATCTCGTCGGCGAAGTCCACCAGGTGGGCGGCCTTGGCCCCGTACTCCAGGCCGACCTCGACCAGGCGGACGGAGTTGGAGGAGTTCTTGGAGCCGACCACGATCAGCAGGTCCGTCTCGGGCGCCATCTGCTTGACGGCGACCTGGCGGTTCTGGGTGGCGTAGCAGATGTCGTCGCTGGGCGGGCTGACCAGCAGCGGGAAGCGCTTCTTCAGCTCGCCGACGGTGGCCATGGTCTCGTCCACCGAGAGCGTGGTCTGGGAGAGCCAGACGACCTTGGACTCGTCGCGGACCTCGACGTTGGCGACGTCCTCGGCGCCGTCCACCAGGTGGATCCGGTCCGGCGCCTCGCCCATGGTGCCGACGACCTCCTCGTGGCCCTCGTGGCCCACCAGCAGGATGTCGAAGCCCTCGTCGGCGAAGCGGACGGCCTCCTTGTGCACCTTGGTGACCAGCGGGCAGGTGGCGTCGATGGTGGCGAGCTTGCCGGCCTTGGCCTCGTCGTGGACGGACGGCGCGACGCCGTGCGCGGAGAACACCACGATCGAACCCTCGGGCACCTCCTCCGTCTCGTCGACGAAGATCGCGCCCTGCTTCTCCAGGGTCTGCACCACGTACTTGTTGTGGACGATCTGCTTGCGGACGTAGATCGGCGCCCCGTACTGCTCCAGGGCCTTCTCCACGGCGATCACGGCGCGGTCGACGCCCGCGCAGTAGCCCCGGGGGGCGGCGAGCAGGACACGGCGCTGCGCGGTGTTGGACATGGCTCCATCGTACGGGCGGAGGCGAGCCGCGCCGACGGGAGGCGCGTTCGGACCGGAACCGGCCGCCGATGCTCAAATGTGGAATCTATGAGCGAGCGAGTCGAAGCCGGCGGTCTGCGGCGCAGCCTGGGTGTCCGCGATCTGATGGTGTACGGGCTGCTGTTCATCGCCCCGATGGCACCGGTCGGCGTGTTCGGCGTGCTGGACGCCAAGAGCCACGGCGCGGTGGCCTCGGTCTACCTGGCGGCGACCGTCGCGATGGGCTTCACGGCCTTCTCGTACGCCCAGATGGTGCGCGCGGTGCCGCAGACCGGCTCGGTCTTCGCCTACGCGCGGGCCGGCCTGGGCGAGGGGCCGGGGTTCATCGCCGGCTGGATGGCGATGCTCGACTACCTGCTGATCCCGGCGGTGGCGTACCTGTTCTCCGGCATCGCGCTGCACTCGCTGGTGCCGGACGTGTCGCGCTGGGTGTGGACGACGCTGGCCGTGGTGGTGACCACCGCGCTCAACCTGGCCGGCGTGCGGACGGCGGCGGTGGTCGGCCTCGCGGTGCTGGCGATGGAGATCGTGGTGCTGGCCGTGTTCATGGTGGCGGCCGTGGTGGTGCTGGTCCGGGACGGCGCCCAGCGCGGCTGGGACACCCCGCTCACCGCGGTCGGCGACTTCTCGCTGACCGCCGTGATCTCGGCGGTCTCGGTGGCGGTGCTCTCCTACCTGGGCTTCGACGCGATCGCGACCTTCGTGGAGGAGGCGGTCGGCGCGTCGGCGGCGGTGGCCAGGGCCGTGCTCTGGTGCCTGGTGCTGGCCGGGACCTTGTTCGTGGCGCAGACCTACCTGGCGGCGCTGCTGGAGCCGACGACCCCGCAGCAGCTGGCCGCCGACCCGGCCGCCCAGGGTTCGGCCTTCTACGACACCGTGGAGAGCAGCATCGGGCACTGGCTGCACGTGCTGGTCGCGGCCGGCAAGGCGATCGGCGCGGCGTTCGCGGCGCTGGCCGGGCAGGCGGCGGCCGGACGGCTGGTCTACGCGATGGCCCGGGACGGGCGGCTGCCCCGGGCCCTGGGCACCGTGGACCCGGCCAGCGCGGTGCCGCGCCGGGCCCTGCTGGTGGCGGCGGTGATCACCATGGGCGCGGCGGTCTGGGCGGCCGGCCGGGACGACGGACTGGACCAGCTCACCTCGGTGGTGAACATCGGCGCGCTGACCGCCTTCGCGCTGCTGCACGCCTCGGTAATCGGCTGGTACGTGGTGAAACACGGCTCGCGGGACTGGCTGCGGCACGTGGTGGTGCCGGTGCTGGGCATCGCGGTGATCGCGGCGGTCGTCTACGAGGCCTCGCACACGGCGCAGCTCGCGGGCGCGGTCTGGCTGGGGGCCGGGCTCCTGGTGATCGCCGTCCAGGGAGCCTCCGCGGCCGGCATCCGCCGCTAGGACGGAGAAGCCCTGGTACGCGCCTGACGCGATGCGCTGTCGGCCTGCGCCGCTAGCCTCGTACGCATGGCCAACACCAGCTCCCCCGAAGCCCCGCTCCCGGTCGGCAAGGTCTCCGCGCTGATCGGCGGCTGGATCGACCGGCTCGGCGCGGTCTGGGTGGAGGGGCAGATCACCCAGCTGAGCCGGCGGCCGGGCGCGGGCGTGGTCTTCCTGACGCTGCGCGACCCGCAGGCGGACGTCTCGCTCACCGTGACCTGCTTCCGCTCGGTCTTCGACCAGGTCGCGGACGTGGTGCAGGAGGGCTCACGGGTCATCGTGCACGCCAAGCCGGAGTGGTACGCGGCACGGGGCCAGCTCTCGCTGCGGGCGGCGGAGATCCGGCTGGTCGGGCTGGGCGAGCTGCTGGCCCGGCTGGAGCAGTTGAAGCGGCGGCTCGCCGGGGAGGGCCTGTTCGCGGCCGACCGGAAGCGGGCGCTGCCGTTCCTGCCGCAGTGCATCGGGCTGGTCACGGGGCGCGGCTCGGCGGCCGAGCGGGACGTCCTGGAGAACGCCCGGCGGCGCTGGCCGGCCGTCCGCTTCGAGGTGCGCAACGTCCCCGTGCAGGGCGTCAGCGCGGTGGAGCGGGTGAGCGCGGCGGTGCGGGAGCTGGACGAGCACCCCGAGGTGGACGTGATCATCGTGGCCCGCGGCGGCGGCAGCGTCGAGGACCTCCTGCCGTTCTCGGACGAGGGGCTGGTGCGGCTGGTCGCGGCGGCCCGGACGCCGGTGGTCAGCGCGATCGGCCACGAGCCGGACCAGCCGCTGCTGGACTTCGTCGCCGACCTGCGCGCCTCCACCCCGACCGATGCCGCCAAACAGGTGGTCCCGGACGTCGGCGAGGAGCTGGCCAAGGTGCGCAACCTGCGCGACCGGGCCCGGCGGCACGTGCTCGGCCGGGTCGACCGGGAGCAGCACGGCCTGGACGGCGTCCGCAGCCGCCCCGCGCTGGCCGCGCCGCACCGGATGCTGGACGGGCGCGGCCAGGAGGTGGCGGCCCTGCTGGAGCGGGGCCGGCGCACCCTCGGGCACCGGCTGGACCACGCGCAGAGCGACCTCGGGCACACCCTGGCCCGCGTGGTCGCGCTCTCCCCGTCGGCCACTCTGGAGCGCGGCTACGCGGTGCTCCAGCGCGCCGACGGCACGGTGGTGACCGACCCGGCACAGGTCGCGGCCGGCGACGCGCTGCACGCCCGGGTGGCGGGCGGCGGCTTCGGTGTGACGGCCGATCCCCGGTCGTAGCGGCCCGCTGTCGGCCCCAGCCCCTACGCTGGCTGCCATGGCAGATCAGCAGGAGGAACAGGCCGTGCCCGGGACGCCGGACGACGCGCTGGGGTACGAGCACGCCCGGGACGCGCTGCTGGAGGTGGTCCGGCAGTTGGAGAACGGCGGCACGTCGCTGGAGGAGTCGCTGGCGCTCTGGGAGCGCGGTGAGCAGCTGGCGAAGGTCTGCCAGCGCTGGCTGGACGGCGCCCGGGCCCGGCTGGACGCCGCGCTGGCCGCCGAGGAGGGCGAGCCGGCCGGGGAGTAGGCGGATGGCAGGGTGATGGAGGTCACACCGGCACGGGGAACAGTTGAATGTTCACACATGTTGGGAACAGGTGATCGGCTACGGTCGGTCGTCCAGACGAACCCCGTCCCGTATGACGCATGAGGTGTAGACAAGCATGACCGACGCCCTGGTACTCGACGCCGCCGCTCAGGACCTGCTGTTCCGCGACGCCCGCACCGCCAACACCTTCACCGACGAGCCGGTCTCCGAGGAGCAGATCCAGGCCATCTACGAGCTGGTCAAGTTCGGCCCGACCGCGTTCAACCAGCAGCCGCTGCGCGTCGTCCTGGTCCGCACCGCCGAGGGCCGCGAGCGCCTCGTGCAGCACATGTCGGACGGCAACAAGGCCAAGACCGCCGCCGCCCCGCTGGTCGCCATCCTGGCCGTGGACAACGAGTTCCACGAGGAGCTGCCGGCCCAGCTGCCGCACTTCCCCCAGGCCAAGGACATGTTCTTCAGCGAGCGCCCGGTCCGCGAGGCCTCGGCCGCGATGAACGGCGCCCTCCAGGCCGGCTACTTCATCATCGGCGTCCGCGCCGCCGGCCTGGCCGCCGGCCCGATGACCGGCTACAACGCCGAGGGCATCAACAAGGAGTTCTTCGCCGACGGCGAGCACTCGGTGCTGGCCGTGGTCAACATCGGCAAGCCGGGCGAGGACGCCTGGTTCCCGCGTTCGCCGCGCCTGGCCTACGACGAGGTCGTCACCACCGTCTGATCGCCCATGCGATGACGCGGGAGCGACGCACGAGAAGGGCCCCGCACCGGTTCCGGCCGGTGCGGGGCCCTTCTCATGCGCTCGTTCCGATGCCCGGGAGGCCTACTTGAGGGCCGGGAGGCCTACTTGAGGGCCTGCGCGAGCTCGGCCAGCTCCTCGTAGGACGCGGTGCCGGTGACCATCGTGGTGGCGTTGCCGCTCTGGGTGATGAGGGCGCGCGCCTTGGGACCCTGGAGGCGCTCCCAGGACTGCCCGGCCACGTCCGAGGTGCCGTCCGGCTTGCCGTCGGCCACCGCCGAGGCGAGCAGGACGTCGCGGTCGACGTCGCTCTGCTCGACCGCCGCGTACTGGCCCGACGGGGTGACGAAGCCCAGGTGCCAGGCGTTGCCCTTGCCCTTGCCCAGCGACGCCGGGTCGTAGGTCACCGAGGTGGCCCGCCACCGGTCGGAGAGGCCCTCCGGGGTGAGCAGCGGGTACGGTGCGGCACGCTTCGCCGAGGCGGCGGCCACCCGGTACTCCTTGGTGTGGACACCGTCGCCGCTCGCGTCGTGCGGCAGGAACAGGTACCCGATCCAGACCACGACGCCGACCGCCAGCATCGACAGGACCATGTCCCGTACCGACTGCCGGCCCCTCATGCCTCTGCTCTCTCCAGCCACCCCCACATGGTGACTCATCCGGCCCGGACCACCCGCACCCGGGGTGGCCCCGGACGGGTGAACAGGGGCAAACCAACCGTTTCCGGCAGGGGGTGGCGACCCGCGCCACAGACAGTCATCTCGTGGGCAGATACGATCGCAGAACCCTCACCACGGCGTTCGACCTGGCAGTAGTCGGGCGCTCACTGGCCGTCGCGTACAGAGAGGTAACGACGATGACCACGCAGTACCCGCACAACCTCCCCAGTGCCCTGGAGGTCGCGCCCGAGGCTCCCGACCGGAACCTCGCGCTCGAACTCGTCCGGGTCACCGAGGCGGCCGCCATGGCCGCCGGCCGTTGGGTCGGCCGCGGCGACAAGAACGGCGCCGACGGCGCCGCCGTCAAGGCCATGCGTACGCTCGTCTCCACCGTCTCGATGAACGGTGTCGTCGTCATCGGCGAGGGCGAGAAGGACGAAGCCCCGATGCTCTACAACGGCGAGCGGGTCGGCGACGGCACGGGCGCCGAGTGCGACGTCGCGGTGGACCCGGTCGACGGGACCACGCTCACCGCCAAGGGCATGAACAACGCCGTCGCGGTGCTGGCCGTGGCCGACCGCGGCACGATGTTCGACCCCAGCGCGGTGTTCTACATGGACAAGCTCGTCGCCGGGCCCGAGGCCGCCGAGTTCGTCGACATCACCGCCCCGGCGGCCGTCAACATCCGCCGGGTCGCCAAGGCCAAGGGCAGCGCCGTCGAGGACGTCACCGTCGTCATCCTGGACCGCCCGCGCCACGAGGGCCTGGTCAAGGAGATCCGCGAGGCCGGCGCCCGGATCAAGTTCATCTCCGACGGCGACGTCGCCGGCGCCATCATGGCCGCCCGCGAGGGCACCGGCGTCGACCTGCTCATGGGCGTCGGCGGCACCCCCGAGGGCATCATCGCCGCCTGCGCGATGAAGTGCATGGGCGGCGTCATCCAGGGCCGGCTCTGGCCCAAGGACGAGGCCGAGCGTCAGAAGGCCCTCGACGCCGGCCACGACCTGGACCGCGTGCTCACCACCGACGACCTGGTCAGCGGCGAGAACGTGTTCTTCGTCGCCACCGGCATCACCGACGGCGAGCTGCTGCGCGGCGTCCACTACCGCCAGGAGACCGCCACCACCAGCTCGCTGGTCATGCGCTCCAAGAGCGGCACCATCCGGGAGATCCACTCGACCCACAAGCTGTCCAAGCTGCGGGCCTACAGCGCGATCGACTTCGACCGCGCCAACTGACCCCGGACGCACCCGCGTCGGCCACGCCCGCGGCCTCGGCGAAATCCCCCTTCGCCGAGGCCGCGGGCGTTCGCGTGTGCGTGCGTCGCCGGCGGTCCGGCCGGGCTCGGCCGCCGCCCCCGCTCAGCCCGCTATCCGGCTGGGGCGGGCCGCCTCGCGCAGCTCCGTCTCCCGGCGCCGGCGGCGGGCCAGCACCACCCGGCGCTCGGCGGCCGTCAGCCCGCCCCAGACGCCGTACGGCTCCGGCTGCGCCAGCGCGTGCTCCCGGCACTCCAGCAGCACCGGGCAGCGCGCACAGACCTGCTTCGCCTGCTCCTCCCGCGAAAGCCGGGCCGCCGTGGGCTCCTTGGAGGGCGCGAAGAACAGCCCCACCTCGTCCCTGCGGCAGGCCGCGCCGGTGTGCCAGGGGTCGTCGTCACCCTGCGGCTGGGCGTCGGGCCGGCGCTCCAGCACCTGAGCGGCGGCAATGGGCGATGTGGGGCGGGACTCGATCGGATGCAGCACGGCCGTACTCCTGACGAGGCTCTCGGACACGGGGAAGCTCGCACCCCTGCCCGGCTGCGAGCCCCCGCGATTCACCCCCCGGGCCGGCCTCAGGCCGCCTCCGGTGCGCAGCCGTACAAGAAGCGATGTGCGTGAGGAACTACCCCGCCGCGCCGTGATTCATGCACACTGCACGCAATCGACTACAGAGTGCACTGGACGCAACGCCGAGTGCCCGGGCGGGAGTTGCTCCCACCCGGGCACCCGTCCGGTTCCGGGGCCGGCCCGGCCTACTCCGCGCCGAGCTGCTTGCGCACCCACTCCTTGAGCTTCTTGCCCTTGCGCGGCCGCGCCTCGCAACCACCGAACACCGCCACGCCCTTGACCCGGACGACCGGCGCGTACGGGTCGGCGGCGGTCTGCTCCTTGACGTCGAAACCGCCGAAGATGCCGACGCCGTGGCCGACCAGGCTGACGTTCTCCGGCACCTTGATCTCCACCCCTCCGAAGATCGCCACCACGTCGATGACCACCTCCGGCGACTCGAAGACGGCATCGGTCAGGTCGATCTCGACCCCGCCGAACGCGGCCACCGCGCGCAGCTGCGAACCCACCCGCCAGCGGCCCTTGCGGGCGGCGGCTCCGAAGACCGCCACCATGGTCGGCGCCTCCTGCCGCGCGGGCAGCCGCACCGGGCCGTCCGGGCGCCGGCCCGGCTCGCCCAGCGGGGGCTTGTCGAAGGAGATCGACCGGTGCACCGGCAGATCCCTGGTCAGCGGCACGAGGTCGCCGAGCGTCTTGGCCCCGTACGCGGCCTCGATCCGCTCGGAGTGCTCCTCCGCGTCCAGCCGGCCCTCGGCGTAGGCGTCGCGCAGCAGCTCCGCCACCCGCTCACGGTCGGCGTCCGAGGCCCGCATCTCGGCCTCCGCCACCGGGGCGTGGTCGGCCCGGGCGGGCTGCGCCGGCCCCGGCTTGGTCATCGGTACGGGCGGCTGCCCCTGGTCGTCCTGGTCGTCTCTCGACGGCGAGTTGTCCACAGGCCAAGACTAGCCATCGGGGCAAGCCCCGTACGCGTGTCCGAGTGACCCTGGTCACGCAGGCAGACCTGTCCGCGTGCGACGTTTCGCCGGGTCCTACCCTTGAGGGTGCTTCGCCGACGCAGCCGGACACACTGGAACACTAAGGACCGCCCCCATGGCTCCCACGCCAGACTTCGAGTACAGCGACCTCCTCCCCCTGGGCGCTGACCCGACCCCGTACCGCAAGCTGACCTCCGAGGGTGTCTCCACCTTCGAGGCCGGCGGTCGCACCTTCCTCCAGGTCGAGCCCGAGGCCCTGCGGCTGCTCACCGCCGAGGCGATGCACGACATCTCGCACTACCTCCGCCCCGCCCACCTCGCCCAGCTGCGCCGCATCCTGGACGACCCGGAGGCCAGCCCCAACGACCGCTTCGTCGCGCTGGACCTGCTGAAGAACGTCAACATCTCGGCCGGCGGCATCCTGCCGATGTGCCAGGACACCGGCACCGCGATCGTCATGGGCAAGCGCGGCCAGAACGTGCTGACGGAGGGCGGCGACGAGGCCGCCGTCGCGCGGGGCGTGTACGACGCGTACACCAAGCTGAACCTGCGCTACTCCCAGATGGCCCCGGTCACCATGTGGGACGAGAAGAACACCGGCAACAACCTGCCGGCCCAGATCGAGCTGTACGCGACCGACGGCGACGCCTACAAGTTCCTCTTCATGGCCAAGGGCGGCGGCTCGGCCAACAAGTCGTACCTGTACCAGGAGACCAAGGCCATCCTGAACGAGGCGAGCATGCTCTCGTTCCTGGAGCAGAAGATCCGCTCCCTCGGCACCGCCGCCTGCCCGCCGTACCACCTGGCGATCGTGATCGGCGGCACCAGCGCCGAGTTCGCGCTGAAGACCGCCAAGTACGCCTCCGCGCACTACCTGGACAACCTGCCGACCGAGGGCAACGCGAAGACCGGCCACGGCTTCCGCGACCTGGAGCTGGAGGCCAAGGTCACCGAGCTCACCCAGAAGATCGGCATCGGCGCGCAGTTCGGGGGCAAGTACTTCTGCCACGACGTGCGCGTCGTCCGCCTGCCGCGCCACGGCGCCTCGCTGCCGGTCGCGATGGCCGTCTCCTGCTCCGCCGACCGCCAGGCCCTGGGCAAGATCACCGCCGAGGGCGTCTTCCTGGAGCAGCTGGAGACCGACCCGGCGAAGTACCTTCCGGACACCACGGACGACCACCTCGACGACGACGTGGTCCGCATCGACCTCGACCAGCCGATGTCCTCGATCCGCGCCGAGCTGTCCAAGTACCCGGTGAAGACCAGGCTTTCGCTCACCGGCACCCTGGTCGTCGCCCGCGACATCGCGCACGCCAAGATCAAGGAGCGCCTGGACGCCGGCGAGGGCATGCCCAAGTACCTCCAGGACCACCCGGTCTACTACGCGGGCCCCGCCAAGACCCCCGAGGGCTACGCCTCCGGCTCCTTCGGGCCCACCACCGCCGGCCGGATGGACTCCTACGTCGACCAGTTCCAGGCCGCCGGCGGCTCCATGGTCATGCTCGCCAAGGGCAACCGCAGCAAGCAGGTCACCGACGCCTGCGCCACGCACGGCGGCTTCTACCTCGGCTCCATCGGCGGCCCCGCGGCCCGCCTCGCCCAGGACTGCATCAAGAAGGTCGAGGTCCTGGAGTACGCCGAGCTGGGCATGGAGGCCGTCTGGCGCATCGAGGTCGAGGACTTCCCGGCCTTCATCGTGGTGGACGACAAGGGGAACGACTTCTTCCGCGAGACCACGGAGGGCCCGCTCATCACCAGCCTGCGGGTGCGCTCCAAGGAGTAGTCCCTCTCCTCCCCGACGCCTGCCGCCCCGGTCGCACCGCCTGCGACCGGGGCGGCTTCGTCGGGCCGGCTGATTCAGAAGGAAGTGAAGATCCTCAAGGCCCGCTTCCACTACCAGTGAGAACGGCCTGCGGCGTGCGTTCCCGACCAGACGCCGGCCGTTGGTCTCACGCGTCGAAGTCGTACTCCAGGACGTAGGAGGCGGCGTCGAGGGTCATCTCGTTCAGCTCGACGACCTGGCCCTCGTCGGCGAAGGCCGTCCGGCAGATCAGGATGACCGGCGTGCCCGCCGAGAGCTCCAGCCGGGTGCTCTCCTCCGCACTGGGCATCCGGGAGCGGACCTCCTCACGGAAGTGCACCGGCTTCGCACCGATCTCCGCCAGGCGCGCGTAGGTGCCGCCCGGGCCGGTGTCCTCGCGGGTGATGGCCGTCCCCGCGACCAGACCGGCCGGCAGGTAGGACGTCGACAGCAGCACCGGCTTGCCGTCCAGCACGAACCGTCGGTGGCGCACGCACATCGGCGCCCCCGGGTCGACCCCCAGCACCCGCGCCACGTGGTCCGGCGCGCCCTGCTCGGTGACCGAGACCTGGTCCACGACCAGCGACCGGTTGTCGATGTCCGCCGACCATATCGACCGACCCGACCCCCACTGTCCCTGCGCGAGCCGCTGGATCCCGCGCCGCCGCAGCGGCCGGAAGTCCCGGACGAAAACCCCGGCGCCCCGGCGCGCCTCCGCGATGCCCTCGCTCTGGAGGACACCGAGCGCCTGACGGGCGGTCATGCGGGCGACGCCGTACTCGTCCATGAGGTCGTTCTCGCCGGGCAGGCGGTCGCCCGCGCGGTACTCGCCGGCGTCGATGGCCGCCTTGAGCGTGTCGGCGATCCGCTGGTACTTGGGCTGTTTCTCGCCACTGCTGCCGACCATCGCTCTCTCCCTCATCCTCGCCAGAAATCGTAGGCGCGCCCGGGGGGCGCCGGTAAGCCGGTACGCCGGCAAGCCAGTACGCCGGTATGACCGGTCAGGCCGTTGACATCTCTAGAGATATTAGCTTCTCTAGAGATGCTGGGTAGTCGCCGAGCAGAACACACGCACCGACAGCGACCAGGGCCGGCGCATCCACCGCCGCGCCCGTGCCAGAGCAAGGAGCACTGCGGTGAGCACCCGTAAGCGCAACGCCGCGGCCTACCGACCGCGTGCAGGTGAACTCGTCCTCGACGCCAGGACCGGCCGCACCGGCATCTACATGGACACCCTCGGCGGCGAGCACTACCTGCGACCCCCGGACGGCGGCCGCGAGTGGACCACCCGGCCCGACCAGGTCGCCCCGGCGCCCGCCGAGCCCCCCGCAGACCCCGACGACCCCGACCCGGCCGCCACCCCGGCCCCGGCCCGGGCCCCGGCGGCGGACGACCACGCCCGCCTGCACGCCCGGCTCGCCACCCGCAACCGGGACTCCCGGCTCAACGAGAGCCAGGTGGCGTGACGAGGCGCGGCGGTGGCGGACGTCGTGGACATCTGGGGCACTTCCTGCACCTGGCCCCGTGAGCGAGCAGCCCGTCGAAACGACCTCCGTCTGATCCTCGTCATCCGGACCGGCCACCGTGCATCCGTCCACCACGACCGATCCGGCGGCCACGGAACGACGAGTGCCCCGGACCCGCGGGACTCGGGTACGGGGCATCTCGGCAGATCCGGCGCCCATGGACCACGGGCGCCGGCACGGGGCATCAAGTTCGAGAGCGCTTACGGGTGGCTGGAGATGATGCCCTGCGGCTCGCGGACCTCGCCCGGCTTTCCGGTGGCCGGGGTGGCGGGATCCACCACGCGCTCGGACTCGTCGCCGAAGAGGTCGTCCTCCAGGTCGGCCTTCTGCTCGGCAGTCGGCTCGGTGTACTCGGTCGGGTTCGAGGGGGCGGCCACCGCGCCCTCGACAGCCTTGCCGGCCTCCACAGCGGCCTCCTGGGCCGGCGTGGTCGGCGCGGGGGTCTCGCTCTGGTTGTTGGCCATGGGCGGCCGCCTTTCGGTCACAAATGTCTTCAGCCCCACCGGCTTGGCGCGGGCGCCCGGACAGTATCGTAGGGTTGATTAAATGTCCGATAAACATCGTGCGGCTTGCGGTGCCGTCCGGCAGAGTCGGCCCTCCGCCTAAGGTGAAGCCATCACACGGCGGACCGCCGAGCGCCCTGCGCGGAATCGACACCACAGGCCATCGGGGGACTTCATGGAGTTTCGGGAGACGCCGCCTTCGCCAGCGCTGCGCTTCCAGGTACTCGGTCCGGTCCAGGCCTGGCTCGACGGCAGGCCGTTGTCCCTGGGCTCACCGCAGCAGCAGGCCATTCTCACCGCACTGCTTCTGCACGCCGGCCGGCCCGTCACTACTCAGGATCTTGTCGACGGTCTGTGGGGGGACCGACCACCGACGCAGGCCATTGCCGCATTGCGGACATATATCTCCCGACTGCGTACCGTTCTTGAGCCCAGGCGCGAAATTCGCCGACCGGCGGAAGTACTCATATCAGTCAGCGACGGCTATGCCCTGCGCATTTCGGCCGACGCCCTTGACGTCACCGTCTTCGAGAGCCGGGCCGCCGAGGCCAACGCGGCCCGGACCGCCGGAGACCTGCACGAGGCACACCGTCTCCTCGTCAGCGCGCTCGGCCTGTGGAGCGGCCGGGCACTGACCGGCGTTCCTGGACCGTACGCGGAGTCACAGCGTCTACGCCTGGCCGAGCGACACGTCACCGCTTCCGAGGAACGGTGCGCGGTGGCCCTCGACATCGGCCTGCACGCCGAGATGGTCGGCGAACTGAGCTCACTCACCGCCGAGCACCCGCTCAGGGAGCGGCTGCGTGAATTGCTGATGCTCGCGCTCTACCGCTGCGGCCGCCAGGCGGAGGCGCTCGGCGTCTACACCGACACCCGAAAGCTGCTGATCGACGAGCTCGGTGTCGAGCCCGGCACCGGGCTCTCCTCCATGCACTCCCGCATCCTCGCCGCCGATCCGGCCCTGGCGCTGCCCGCCGTCGCGCCGACCGGTGACCCGGCCCGCGAAGACGCTCCGGTCGCGGTAACTCCCCCGGCCCAGCTGCCCGCCGACGTCTCGGACTTCAGCGGTCGCACCGAGCTGGTGGGCGAACTGTCGACCGTACTGATGAACGCCACTGGCCAGGCCGTGGTGGTCACCTCGCTTGCCGGGATCGGCGGCGTCGGAAAGACCACGCTTGCCGTCCATGTGGCGCATCGTGTCCGTCCCGAGTTCCCGGACGGGCAGCTTTACGTCGATCTCCGTGGCGCGGGTGCCTCACCCGCCGACCCGGCCGTCGTCCTCGGCGACTTCCTGCACGCCCTCGGGGTCACCGAGACCCCTGACTCACTTGAGCAACGGGCCGCGCTCTACCGCTCATTGCTCGCCAGCCGGCGGATGCTGATCCTTCTGGACAACGCCCAGGACGCCCGGCAGATCCAGCCCCTCATCCCCGGCGTCTCCGGCTGCGCCGTGCTCGCCACCAGCCGGTCGCGACTCGCCGGCATCCCGGGTGCGCATCTGGTCGACGTCGAGGAGCTGACGCCCGAGGAGGCGCTCGCACTCTTCTCGGCGATCGTCGGGGACCACCGCGTCGCCGCCGAACCGGAAGCGGCCATGGCCGTCGTCACCGCCTGCGGCTTTCTCCCGCTCGCCGTCCGCATCGCCGCCGCCCGCCTGGCGAGCCGGCCGCGGTGGACGGTTTCGGACCTCGCCCGGCGCTTAGCCGATCAGCGGCGACGTCTGGACGAACTCCAGCTCGGGAACCTGGCGGTGGAGACCACCATCGGGCTCGGCTACGGACAGCTCTCGCCTTCCGAGGCCCGTGCGTTTCGGCTGCTCTCCCTGATCGACTCGACCGACATCCCCCTGGCCGCGGCCGCGGCGCTGCTCGGTGTCGACGAGGACACCGCCGAGGCACTCGCGGAAGCGCTCGTCGAGGCGAACATGCTGGAGTGCTTCTCGCCGGGCCGCTACCGCTACCACGATCTGCTCCGGCTCTACGCCCAGCGACAGAACGAGCGGCTCGGCGACATCGAAGAACAGCAGGCCGCCGTGCGACGCCTGCTCGACCTGCTCCTGCCCACCGTTCGTAACGCGGCGCGGTCCATCGAACCCGACGACCAGCTCCCAGAACCACTCAATCCGCTGGGCTCGCCCGGTTTGGAGCTGTCGACGAGTCAGGACGCGCGGGAGTGGCTCCGGACAGAGGTCACGTTCCTGCTCAGCGCGGTCGAGACGGCCACGCGTGGGCCGGGCAGCCTGCTGCGGTCCGCCGTGGACCTCCTGATCGTCCTGAACAGTCTGGTCGAGGACCCCACACACGGGCCCCGGGTTCGCCGCATGCTGGAAACCGCCGACCGGAACGCCGAGTCGTACGGGGACGCCGCCGCGCTAGCCCGGGTGCACTTCGCGTTCGGCACTCTGCAATCGATCACCAACGACTTCCAGAGCGCCGAGCGGTCGCTGCGCAAGAGCCTGAGCCTCCAGGCCTTCGATGACATGACCGTGCTGCGATCGGCGGCGGCCAACGATCTGGGGATCATCCTCAGCCTCGCCAACCGACCTGCCGAGGCCCTGCCGTTCTTCGAGCAGGCACTCGCCATCAGCCGGGTCGTCGGCGCGCCCATCGGCGAGGCCCGGCTGCTCGGCAACATGGCACGGGCCCAACTCGGCCTGGGAATGATCGAGACGGCCGTCCGATCGGTGACCGCCGCCGTCGCGACCGCACATGCCTCCAAGAACGGCCCGTGCCTCGCCGACACCCTGTACCAGCTCGGTGTCGTCCTCTCCATGACCGATGATCCGGGCGCCTCAGTCGGGCACCTGCGCGAGTCCCACCGGCTCTACCAGTCGCAGCAGAACCGCCTCCGCGAGGGCTACACCCTCGCGCGGCTCTCCTCAGCCCTGCTCGCGGCCGGCCGGCACGCCGAGGCGGCCGAGGCGGCCGAGGAGTCGCTCGCCATCGGACAGGAGATGGACTCCGCCTACTGCCAGGGCCTCGCCAATGCCGCGCTGGGCGAGGCGTTGCTCGGCCTCGCCCAGCCGGCCCGTGGCCTTGCCTGTCTCCAGGAGGCGCACGCGATCTTCACGCGGCTCGGTGTGCCGGAGGCCTCCCCCGTGGCGGACCTCATCTCCCAGCAGCACACCGAGCCCTTCTCTCCCCCCGCGCCGTAGGCCTCCGCCACTCCCCCGTGTTCCCCCGCGGAGTCTCCCCCGTGAGCGTTGGTGCCCCCGCAGCCCCCCGGCTGCGGGAGCACCCTCAACGCTTCCCCGGCGCTGGACTCCACTGTGCACCGGACCGATTGACGTTCGATAAACGTCGGATTGTCAGCCTGGGAAAGCGGAAAATCCCAGGTCAGAGACGCGCGGGCAGCGCGTCATGCGGCGCGCGGGCGTCGGCCGCACCACCCCGGGCCGCGACCCCGTGCTTCCGCAACCCGGGTCACAGTGCCCAACTGTCACGAGTTGGCCGGAAACGGACCCCATGGCGGAGTGATCACGCATATTCTCAGATGCCAGTACACACGAGTGCACTTGTCCGGTCGACCATCCGGAAACGGCAGCGCGGCGGCGCTCCCACGGTGCAGAGTGTCTCTGTGCAGAATGTCTGATTGCAGTCAGTGTGACGCGGGGAGCGTGACGTACCGCCACCGGCAGCGGGCCGGCGAGGCAGCACGGGCGCCGGGACGAACGGCGGCCCGGCCTCGTACGCCGAGTACAGCCGACCGGAGGCCCGGGTGGAAAGGTGCCTCTCAATCGTGACGACCGGACAGATATCCGACCCGTTCCCCCTCGACGAGGACGCGGACGGCGGGGACGAGCCCGACGTACTGCGCCGCCGTGCCGAGCGCGCCCTGCAGGCCGTCGCCTTCGACACCATCGGCGCCGGGTACGGCGAGGCGTTCCCGGCCAAGGGCGGGCAGCTCGCCTGCGGGCGCCGGCTGCTGGCGCAGCTCGAACCGGGTGCCGCCGTGCTGGACGTCGGCTGCGGCACCGGTGACCCGACCGTCCGGCAGCTGACCACCGCCGGGATGCGCGTCACCGGCGTGGACCTTTCGGATGTGATGCTGACGCTGGCTCGCGAGGGGGCCCGCCGCGGGCCACTCGCGCCGTACGCCCCCGTCTTCCACCGCATCGACATGTACGACCTGGCCACCGACCGGGCCGGCCAGGCCTGGAACCTCCCCGCGCTCGGCCCGGGCGGGAGGGGCGGGTTCGCCGCCGTCACCGCCTTCTTCTCCCTCATCCTGCTCCCCCAGGACGAGATCCCCGTCGTGCTCGCCAGGCTGCGCGAGCTCCTGCGGCCCGGCGGGCTGCTGGCGCTCGGTATGGTCGAGGCCGACCTGGATCACGTTCCACTCCCGTTCCTCGGACGGGAACTGCGGATCAGCGGGTACCTGCGGGAGGATCTGGAACGGGTTCTGGTGGAGGCCGGGTTCGCCGTCGAGGATCGGTCGGGGTACTCGTACGCGCCGGCCAGCACCTCGCTGCCGCCGGAGGAGCAACTGTTCCTGTGCTGTCGACGCGTCGGCTGAGACCAGCTCACCCCGGAAAGACCAGCACCCCACACCACTCCCCAGGACAGGCAGCCGTGCGCGACCAGCTCAAACCCGAGGCCGGACAGCAGCCTGCCCTTCCGGGCCAGCGCCGCCCGCCGCCCCTTCAGGCCGGCGAGGTCGCCGAGCGCCTCACCTACCTCGACTCCGCCACCCGGCGGATCAACAGCGCCCTCGACCTGGCCGCGACGCTCCGCAACATCTGCCGGGTGCTGGTGCCGACCCTCGCCGACGCCGCCGTCGTCCACCTGCGCGACCCGCTGCCCAACGTCGAGCGCGAACCCGGGTTCCCCGACGAGCTGCGGATCCACCACAGCCTGGGCACCCGGCTGGGCCGCCGCGGCCGGCCCACCACCGGTGGCGACCACCGCGGCTCCCAGTACGGCACCCGGTACGGTTCGCGCTCCACGGCCGACACCGGGCCGGCCACCCCGGTCACCCGCGGCGGTGCGCTCGCACACATCCTGCTCAGCCGCCGCCCCGCCGAGGCCGCCGTCCTCGGCGCGGAGCGCGGACCCGACGGGGCGTCCGACCGCGCCACCGAGCGGACCACCGAGCTGCTGCGCGAGCTGTACGGCGCCCGCGGGCTGGCCCGCCTCGGCGCGGGCAGCTCCGTGCTCGCCCTGCCGCTGCGCGGGCGCAAGGCCGTCCTGGGGCTGCTGGTGCTGATCCGCCGGCCGCCCGAGAAGACCGGCCGCCCCGGCTTCGACGCCGCCGACACCGCGACCGCCGCCCACCTCGCCACCCAGGCCGGCCTGGCCGTCGACACCGCCCTGCGGTACGCCCGCGAGTGGGAGATAGCCAACGAACTCCAGCGCAGCATGCTGCCGTTGCGCCTCCCCCAGTCGCACGGCGTCCGGCTCTCCCAGCGCTACCTGCCCGGCGAGCGCGGCGCCCAGGTCGGCGGCGACTGGTACGACGCGGTACCGCTGCCCGGCAACCGGGTGGCGCTGATCGTCGGCGACGTGATGGGCCACTCGCTCACCTCGGCCGCCATCATGGGCCAACTCCGCACCAGCGCCCAGACCTTGGCCGCCCTGGACCTCCCGCCGCACGAGGTGCTCTACCACCTGGACGAGCAGGCCCAGCGGCTCGGCCGTGAACAGCACCTGGCCACCTGCGTGTACGCGGTCTACGACCCGATCGCCAACCGGGTGGTGCTCGCCAACGCCGGACACGTGCCACCGGTGCTGGTCCGGCCGGACGGCACCGCCGAGTTGCTGGAGCTGGACTCGGGCGCGCCGATCGGCGTCGGCGGGGTCGACTTCTCCTCCGTCGAGTTGCCCGCGCCGCCCGGCTCCGCGCTGCTGCTCTTCACCGACGGCCTGGTGGAGACCCGCAGCCGCCCGCTCAGCGACGGGCTGGAACTGCTCCGCGCCCGGCTCGCCACCGCGCACCCGCAGGCCCCCGAGCAGCTCTGCCAGGAGGCACTGCGAATCCTGCCGCCGGGCGACCGCGGCGACGACATCGCGCTGCTCGCCGCCTGCTTCGACGGCATCCCGGCCGGGGACGTCGCGCACTGGTACCTCCAGCCGCGCAACGAGACCCCGGGGCGGGCGCGCCGGCTGGCCGCCCACACGCTGCGCCGCTGGGGGCTCGAAGAGCTCAGCGAGGCAACCGAGTTGATGGTCAGCGAGCTGGTCACCAACGCCGTCCAGCACGCCACCCGGCCGGTCACCCTGAGCCTGGTCCGCACCACCCGGCTGCGCTGCGAGGTCGGGGACGACAGCCCCCTACTGCCGCGGCCTCGCCGCACCGGGCCGGAGGACGAACGCGGGCGCGGGCTGCAGATAGTGGCTCGCTGCGCCGAGCGCTGGGGCGCCACCCGACTGGGCACGGGCAAGGTGGTCTGGTTCGAGCAACGGCTGCCGTGAGGTCAACGGCCGTCGTGGCGGCAGCGCCCGCCGTGGCGTGGAACAACTGCCGTGACGCGACGCGGCTCCCGGCGGGACCGCCGGGAGCCGTCGTCGTGCGGTGAGGCGGTAGCACGCCGGTTCAGACCCGCTCGGGCACCTTCGCGGGCTCGGCGGGCTCCGACAGCCGGGCCATCAGCTGCTCGCCCTCCATGTCCACCCGCGGCACCACCTTCTCCAGGCTCTTCGGGAACCACCAGGCCGCCCGGCCGAACAGCGCCATCGCGGCCGGGACCAGCGCCATCCGCACCACGAAGGCGTCCACCAGTACGCCCACCGCCAGCGCGAAGCCGATCGGCTGCACGATCGGGTCGTGGCCGAAGACGAAGCTGCCGAACACCGACACCATGATCAACGCCGCCGCCGTGACCACCCGCGCGCCGTTCTTCACCCCGGCGACCACCGCGTCCCGCGGCGCCATGCCGTGCGCGTGGTGCTCCTTCATCCCGGAGACCAGGAAGAGTTCGTAGTCCATCGCCAGCCCGAACAGCACCCCGATCAGCAGGATCGGCACGAAGCTCACCACCGGGCCGACCTTGGGCACGTCGATCACCCCGTCCAGCCAGCCCCACTGGTAGACGGCGACCACGGCGCCGAGCGAGGCGGTGATGCTGAGCAGGAAGCCGGCCACGGCCTTCAGCGGCACCAGGATCGAGCGGAAGGCCAGTGCCAGCAGCACCACCGCGATGCCGACGATCACCGCGACGAACGGCGGCAGCGCGTCGCCGAGCTTGGCGGAGACGTCGATGTTGGCGGCGGTGGTGCCGGTGACGTCGATCCTCGCGCCGGTCGCGGCCTGCAGATCGTCGCGCTGGTCGCGGATCTCGTTGACCAGCCGCTTGGTGTCGGCGTGGTCCGGGCCGGTCTTCGGGATGACGGTCAGCAGCGTCGTCCGGCTGGGCTGGTCGACGGCCGGGGGCAGCAGCGTCCGCACGCCCTCCAGCGAGGACAGCTTCTGCGCCACACCCTGCACCGCCTGCTCCGGCCGGTCGGCGCCCTTGGCGTCGACGACCACCACCAGCGGCGCGTTGAAGCCGGGGCCGAAGCTGTCGCTGATCAGGTCGTACGCCTTGCGGGCGTCGGTACCGGCGGCCTGCGAGCCCCCGCCTGGCAGTCCCAGGCTGAGGCCGGCCGCGGGCACCGCGAGGGCTGTCAGTGCCGTCAGCCCCGCGAGCAGCACGGCCAGCGGGCGGCGCACCACGAAGGTCGCCCAGCGCTCGCCCAGGGTCGGCCGGCCGGAGGTCTTCGGTGCCCGCCGCCGGACCGGCAGCCGGTCGATGGCGCGGCCGGCGAAGCCGAGCAGTGCGGGCAGCAGGGTGATCGCGACGAGCACCGCCACCACGACGGCGCCCGAGGCGGCCAGGCCCATCACGGTCAGGAACGGCACGTCGGCGACGGCGAGCCCGGCCAGGGCGACCACCACGGTCAGACCGGCGAAGACCACCGCGCTGCCGGCCGTCGCGTTGGCGCGGGCGGCGGCCTCGTCCGGTTCCAGCCCCTCGGCGAGGTGGCGGCGGTGCCGGGAGAGGATGAACAGCGCGTAGTCGATACCGACGGCCAGTCCGACCATCAGCGCCAGCACCGGCGCGGTGCTGATGATCTCGAACGAGCCGGAGAGCGCCAGCAGTCCGGCCATCGCCACGCCGATGCCGACCAGGGCGGTGAGCAGCGGCAGCCCGGCGGCGACCAGCGAGCCCAGGGTGATCACCAGCACCACCCCGGCCACCGCGAGCCCGACCGCCTCGCCCCCGTCGACCTGCGCCATCTTGTTGTACGCGTCGCCGCCGAAGGCCACCGTCAGCCCGGCCGCGCGGGCCGGCTCGGCGGCCGCCTTCACCGCGTCGCGCTGCTGTTCGGTGATGTCGCCGAGCTTGTGGTCGAAGGAGACCAGCGCGATCGCGACCTTGCCGTCCGGCGAGACGGCGCCGGTGGCGTACGGGTCGGGCGCCGCGGAGACGCCGGGGGCGGTGGCGATCCGGCCGACCGCCTCGGTGACGGCCTTGGCGGCCTCCGGTGCGGCGATGCCGCCGGGGCCGGGGGCGGCGAAGACCACCTGCGCGGAGCCGTGGCCCTGCTCGGGGAAGGTGCCCTTGATCCGGTCCAGGGTGCTCTGCGCCTCGGTGCCGGGCACCTTGAACTCGTCGCTGGTCTTGCCGGCGAACGCCCCGGCGGCTCCGCCGACCGCGATCAGCACCGCGATCCAGACGGCCAGCACGGCCCGCCTTCGCCGGAAGCAGTAGCGGCCCAGTCGGTAGAGGTACGTGGCCATGGGTGACCCCTCGGTCTGATCGGTCGGGCAGGCAGGTGCCTGAACAGGTCCCGGCCCACGGTACGCGTAAGTTGTTCACCTGACAAAGTCGACCGACAGGAGCAGACGACCAATTCGAGCGACCAGGTTGCTTGACCATGGCGATACCCTGGCTCAATGGCCCATGTCCCCGCCTCCGAACGACGCCCGCAGCTGATCCGGGCCGCGATCGAGCTCATGACCCGCGAGGGCGTCGCCGCCGGCAGCACCCGGGCCATCGCGGCCGAGCTGGGCGTCGCACAGGCGACGGTGCACTACACCTTCGGCACCAAGAAGGACCTCTACCGGGCCGTGGTCGAGCAGCTGATGGCCGACTTCATCGACCAGGTGCACGCCGCCTCCCCGGGCGACGGGCCGTTCGGGGAGCAGGTGCGGACGCTGGTGCACGCGCTCTGGACCAGCACCGTCGCCGAACCGGGCCGGTGCATCCTGCTGGCCGAGGTCGAGACGCTGGCGATGCGCGACCCGGAGCTGCGGGAGATCATCCGCGGGCTCCAGGCCGAGACCGAGCGGATCGCGGCGGACATGCTCACCGCACTCGCCGATGCGCACGGCCTGACGCTGGCCCTGCCCGCGCACGACATCGCCATCCAGTTCCTGGCGGGCTTCGACGGCCTGTGCGGCCGCCACCTGGTCTTCCAGGCCGACCACCTGGAGCCCGACGAAGAGGCACTGCGGGCCCTGGACCTGCTCGTCGCCGGCACGGTCGGCCTCTGCCTGGGCGCGCCGGCCCGGACCGGCTGAGGCCGCCGGCTACTCGACGATCCGGACCGGCAGCTCCGCCAGCACCTCGCGCAGCGAGGCGGCGAAGCGGTCGTACTCGGCGCTGCGGGCCGAGCCCGGCCGGGTGGCGAGCCCGATCCGGCGGCCGGGCGCGGGGGCGGCGAAGCGGACGGCGGCCAGCCGGTCGGTGCGGCCCGCCTCGACGTCCAGCGCGGTGGCCGGCAGCAGGGTGACACCGAGGCCCCCGGCGACCAGCTGGACCAGGGTGGAGAGGCCGGCCGCCCGGGTGGTGGAGCCGGCCTGGTCCGCGCCGACCTCGCGGCAGATGTCGAGGGCCTGGTCGCGCAGGCAGTGCCCCTCCTCCAGCAGCAGCACGTCCAGGTCGAGCAGCACGTCGCGCGGGACGTCGATCCGCCCGGCGAGCGGGTGGTCCGGCGGGGTGACCAGGACGAAGTCCTCGTCGAACAGCGGGATGTCCCGGGTCGGCGAGCCCCCGCCGGCCGGCAGCGCGAGCAGCAGGACGTCGAGCCGCCCGCCGGCCAGCCCCTCCAGCAGCGAGGGCGTGCGCTCCTCGTGGACGTGCAGCTCCAGGTCCGGATACCGGCCGCGGACCAGCCGCAGCACGTCGGGCAGCAGGTACGGGGCGACGGTCGGGATGACGCCGAGGTGCAGCGGCCCGGTGAAGGGCCGGCGGGCGGCCTCGACCTCCTCGGTGAGCGCCTGCACGGAGGCGAGCACCCGGCGCGCATGGTCGAGCACACGCTCCCCCAGGGGGGTGATAATCACCTTCCGCGTCGTACGCTCGACCAGCTGCGCGCCGAGCGACTCCTCCAGCGCCGCGACCGCCCCCGACAGGGCCGGCTGGCTGGTCCCGGTGGCGGCCGCCGCCTCCCGGAAGTGCCGGTGCTCGGCCACCGCGACGAAAGCCCTGAGCTGGGCGACCGTCGGCGGGCGGGGGCTGCGGGATGTGGCACTTGCCACAGCCGTTTCGGGTTTGCGGGAGGCGGACCTGCGGGGCGTGGGACGGGAGGGGGGCGTGGGGGTATTGATAGGTCTCTCCGATCAGACACATCGAGTCTGGCTATTTCCCTGATCAGTCCACGATGTGGAATCGTAGGACGTGTCCGCAATCCGGACAAACTCCCCTCAGTCTCACTTCAGGAGAAGCGAACGTGCTCACGATCGGTGACAAGTTCCCCGAGTTCGAACTCAACGCCTGCGTCGACCTGGACGCCGCGAACGCCTTCGCCGAGATCAACCACAAGTCCTACGAGGGCAAGTGGAAGATCGTCTTCTTCTGGCCGATGGACTTCACCTTCGTCTGCCCGACCGAGATCGCCGCGTTCGGCAAGCTGAACGAGGAGTTCGCCGACCGCGACGCCCAGATCCTCGGCGTCTCCGGCGACTCCGAGTTCGTGCACCACGCCTGGCGCAAGGACCACAAGGACCTGCGCGACCTGCCGTTCCCGATGCTGGCCGACGTCAAGCACGACCTGATGCGCGCCTGCGGCGTCGAGGCCGCCGACGGCACCGCCCAGCGCGCGGTGTTCATCGTCGACCCGAACAACGAGATCCAGTTCGTCATGGTGACCGCCGGCTCCGTCGGCCGTAACCCCAAGGAGGTCCTGCGGGTGCTCGACGCCCTGCAGACCGACGAGCTGTGCCCGTGCAACTGGACCAAGGGCGAGGACACCCTCGACGCCCAGGCCCTGCTGGCGGGCTGACCACCATGGCTCTCGACGACCTGAAGTCCGCCCTCCCGGACTACGCCAAGGACCTCAAGCTCAACCTGAGCGCGGTCATCGGCAACTCCGACCTCCCCGCCCAGCAGCTCTGGGGCACCGTGCTCTCCTGCGCGATGGCCACCCGCAGCGCCGCCGTGCTGCGTGAGCTGGAGCCCGAGGCCAAGGCCAACCTCTCCCCGGAGGCGTACAACGCCGCCAAGGGCGCGGCCGCGATCATGGGGATGAACAACGTCTACTACCGGACCACGCACCTGCTCTCCGACAAGGAGTACAGCAGCATGCGGGCCGGCCTGCGGATGAACATCATCGGCACTCCGGGCGTCGAGAAGATCGACTTCGAGCTCTGGTGCTTCGCGGTCTCCGCCATCAACGGCTGCGGCCAGTGCCTCGACTCGCACGAGGCCGTACTCCGCAAGGCCGGCGTCGAGCGCGAGGTCATCCAGACCTCGATCAAGATCGCCGCCGTCCTCCAGGCCGTCGCCGGCGTCCTCGACTCCGAGGCCGCCCTGGCCGCCGTCACCGTCTGACGGTCCACGCCGTACCCAGCGGGCCCCTGCCGGACCAAGCGTCCGGCGGGGGCCCGTCGGCGTTTCGCGCCGGAACCACACCGGCCATGCCCGGCGTCCTGGGGGAGGAAGATCAACTCCGGGGGGACGACGCATGCCCGGTCCGAGGCAGCCACCACCGAATTCGGCCTGGCCGACCGTCGCGCTGATTTCCTGGGGGCTGGCGGGGGGGGGGGGGGGGGGGGGGGGGGGGGGGGGGGGGGGGGGGGGGGGGGGGGGGGGGGGGGGGGGGGGTGGGGGGGGGGGGGGGGGGGGGGAAGTGGCGAGGAACGGGTTTGGGGAGGGGATG
>NZ_JBVJCO010000019.1:0-48625 GCF_055588525.1 Kitasatospora sp. NPDC041988 | reverse complement strand
CCGCCCGCGCCACCCACCCCCCACTCCCCCCCCCCCCCCCTCCCCCCTCCCCCCCCCTCCCCCCCCCCCCCCCCCCCCCCCCCCCCGCCCCCCCCCCCCCCCCCCCCGGGGCAGGTTTCGGCGGCGACAGCGGTTTCGCCCTCGCGTTGGGGCTGACCCCGTTGGCCGGCCCGTTGCTCGGCGGGCTCTGCGCCTGGGCACTGATGGCCGTCACCCCCGCCCGCCACTGGGCCCGGACGGTGAAGGCCGCCCTGGCCGGTCAGGCCGCGCTGGTGGGGGCCGTCGCCGCGCCGGCGTTTCCCTTCGTCACCCTCTTCACCTTCGCCACCCTCCGTTAGGGCTTAGCCTGCGCCTCGGGGTGGCCCGCCCGGGCGACGGCGGCTTCACGGGCGGCTTCGAGGGCGGTGAAGACGGCCTGGCCGGCCTCGTTGCGGCGGCGCAGGTGGGTGACCACGGTGTTGGTGACCGCGATCAGCGGGACGGCCACGATGGCGCCGCCGATGCCGCCGATGATGGAGCCGGCGGCCACGCCGAGGACCACGCCCAGCGGGTGGACGCGGACGGCCCGGCCGAGGATGAGCGGCTGGAGGATGTGGCCCTCGAGCTGCTGGACGGCGATCAGCACCACCAGCACCATCAGCGCGGTCCACGGCGAGGTGGTGACCAGCGCGATCAGCACCGCGACCGTCCCGGTGACCAGCGCGCCGACCAGCGGGACGAAGGCGCCCAGGAAGATGATCACCGCGAGCGGCAGCGCCATCGGCACGCCGAGCAGCTGGATGCCGATGCCGATGCAGACCGCGTCGATGAAGGCCACGCAGACGGTGCCTCGGACGTACGCGGTGAGGGTCGCCCAGGCCTTCGGTCCGGCGCCGGCCATCGCGTAGCGGGAGTGCCGGGGCAGACCGCGCAGCGCCCAGTTCCAGATCCGCTCGCCGTCGTAGAGGAGGAAGAAGGTGGTGAAGAAGGCGAGCAGGACGGTGGTGAGCACCTCGACGGCGATCTGCGCACCGGTGAGGCCGACCGAGGTGAGCTGATCGGTGTTGGTGCTGATCGCCTTGGTGATCTGGTCGGCGAAGTCCTTGATCTGCTGCTCGGTCAGGTGCAGCGGGCCGGTGATCAGCCAGTCCCGAAGGGTGGCGACACCGTCCTGGACCTTGCTGGTGACGTCGGACAGGTTGGTGGTCACCTGCCAGACCACGAACCAGCCGACCAGCCCGATCCCCGCCAGGCCGCTCATGAACACCCCGCCGGCGGCCAGCGAGCGCGGTACACCGTGCCGGCGCAGCCAGGAGACGCTGGGCTCCAGCAGCGCGGAGATCAGCAGCGAGGCCAGCACGGCGAAGGCCACCAGCCGCAGCATGTCGACGACCATGAAGAGCACGTAGAGCGCGGCGCCGAGCAGCAGCAGCCGCCAGGTCGACTCGGCGGCCACCCGCAGGCCCCACGGCACGGCCTCGGCCGGGGTGGCGGGCCGTCCGGGGTGGAGTTCGCGCCCGAACGCGCCGTGGGTCGGTACCGGTGCGGCCGGCGCCGCGGGGGTGGCCTTCGGCGAGGGCGTGGCCTTCGGCGAGGGGGCGACCTCCTCACGGGGCGCCGGCAGGACGGCCGGTGCCGGCAGCGGCACCACTTCGACCGGCGGCTCGTGGAAGTCGGCCGCGATCGCGGCACGCCGGCGCCGTTCGATCACGGCGACCGCGCTCGCCACCACGGCCACACCCTTGGCCATGGCCTTGAAGGCCTTCCCGCCCCGCGCCATTCTCGCTACCGCCGCTCCCCCGCTGGGCCGCCGTGCCCGGCGGTACGCCGTGTACCGTCACGGCCGTCAGGAATGAAACTACCCGCCCGGTGCCCGGCGAGTCCGGCGGGCGGGTCGGTTGGCCGCGATCGGCACCGGGGCGAACGGCCGGATCGGCTGCGCACCTCGGCCCCGTACCGGGACAAACCTGCCTGATCCGGGGCGTTTCAGGCGACGGGCAGCGGGGAGGACTCCGGACGAGAACCGGAGCCATCTGTCGGCGGACCGGCCGGTGCGGGGAGCAACCAGGACCCCTTCCCGCGCCCCGCGTCCGCAACCAGGACCGCACCGCCCGTGAGCGCACTGGTCAGCGCAGCCCGGGCGGCGCGGCCCGCCCCCCGGGCCGGGCCGGCCGGCATGGGAACGCGACGCAGCCCCCGACCGCGAGCAGAGCGGTCGGGGGCTGCGTCGAACAGCGGTGTCGGTACCGGCCCAGTGGCAGTAGCGGCCTAGTACCAGTGGTGCGACTGCCAGAACGACCAGGCGCCACAGGGGCTGCCGTAGCGGCTGTTCATGTAGTCCAGGCCCCACTTGATCTGCGTCGCCGGGTTGGTGCGCCAGTCGGCGCCCGCCGAGGACATCTTGGAGCCGGGCAGCGCCTGGACCAGGCCGTAGGCGCCGGAGCTCTTGTTGGTGGCGGTGTAGTCCCAGCCGCTCTCGCGCTTCACGATCTGGCTGAAGCACTGGAACTGCGCGTCGCTGCCGACGATCTGCTGGGCGAGCGCCTGGACCGAACCGGGGCTGACCGAGACCGGCGGGGCCGACGTGTCGGTGGCGGCCATCGCCGAGCGGGCCTTGGAGCGGTTGGCGGCGGCCTCGTCGGCCTTCCGCTTCTCCTCGGCTGCCTTGGCCGCGTCGGCCTTGGCCTGCGCATCGGCCTTGGCCTGTGCGTCGGCGGCGGCCTTCTGGCGCGCGGCCTCGTCGGCGGCCTTCTGCTCCGCCGCGGCCTTGGCTGCGGCGTCGGCGGCGGCCTGCTGGGCGGAGGCCTGGGTGCCGATGTTGTCGCTGATGGTCTGCGCCTGGGCGCCAGAGGGGACTTCGGCAAGCAGGGTCGCACCGGCGACGTCGACCGTCTGCGTCGTCTTGCCCTCGCTGCCCGAGGCCATACCCACGACGGCACCAACGGCGGTGACGGCGGTGGCGGAGGCCACAGCAACTCCCCGGACCGAGATCCGAGTCACATGGTTTCCTTCCAGCATCGCCCACGCGTGACCGTGCGGACGCAACATGCCCCTTGGCGCTGCCCTCCGTACGGTGCTGGTCACGGGAGGTACTGACCCGGCGCCGGCCGACGTGAGTCGAGCAGGCGTTGAGATCGGGCGGCGTACGACTCATCGGTGTTCAATTGTGCGTCCACCTACCGGAGTTGGCGGACCATCCGGACGGGGCCACCGGTTGCCCGGAAGCCCTGTCATGCCGTACGCGGGGCCTGACAGAACCCTCACCATGCCGCACCGGGCACTGTCGACGCAATTCCCCGTTGCGTGGCGCATCTCACATTCACCGCACCGGAGTTCTCCGGACAGAAAGCACTCGATGTGATGAAAGGGACGGGGGCCCGCCCCGTCAGGAGCGGGCCCCACGCCCGGAATTGACCGTATTGTCCGACTATGACCCTGCCGGGCGGATCACGGGTGGATGTCCTCCAGCATCTCCGTGACCAGCGCCGCGATCGGCGAACGCTCGGAGCGCGTGAGCGTGATGTGCGCGAACAGCGGATGCCCCTTCAGCTTCTCCACCACCGCCACCACACCGTCGTACCGGCCGACCCGGAGGTTGTCCCGCTGCGCCACGTCGTGGGTGAGCACCACCCGCGAGCCCTGGCCGATCCTGGACAGCACCGTCAGCAGGACGTTGCGCTCCAGCGACTGCGCCTCGTCCACGATCACGAAGGCGTCGTGCAGCGAACGCCCGCGGATGTGGGTCAGCGGCAGGACCTCCAGCATGCCCCGGGAGATGACCTCCTCGATCACGTCCGGGGTGGTGACGGCGGAGAGGGTGTCGAAGACCGCCTGCGCCCAGGGGCTCATCTTCTCCGTCTCGGAGCCCGGCAGATAGCCGAGCTCCTGGCCGCCGACCGCGTACAGCGGCCGGAAGACCATCACCTTGCGGTGCTGCCTCCGCTCCAGCACCGCCTCCAGCCCGGCGCAGAGGGCGAGCGCGGACTTGCCGGTGCCGGCCCGGCCGCCCATCGAGACGATGCCCACCTCCGGATCGAGCAGGAGGTCCAGCGCGACCCGCTGCTCGGCGCTGCGCCCCCGCAGCCCGAAGGCCTCGCGCTCCCCGCGCACCAGCCGGACCCGGCCGTCACCGGTCACCCGGCCGAGCGCCCGGCCCCGCTCGGAGCTGAGCACCAGTCCGGTGTGGACGGGCAGTTCGGCGGCCCCCTCGACGTGCACGGTGGCGTCGTGGCCGGCCGCGAACAGCGCGTCCACGTCGTCGGCCGGGACGTGCAGCTCCGACATGCCCGTCCAGCCCGAGGTGATCGCCAGCTCGGCCCGGTACTCCTCGGCGAGCAGGCCGACCGAACTGGCCTTGATCCGCAGCGGGAGGTCCTTGGAGACGACGGTGACGTCGTACCCCTCGGCCTGCAGGTTGCGGGCGACCGCCAGGATCCGGGTGTCCGCCTCGCCGCCGCCGGACCGGTAGCCGGCCGGCAGTATCGACAGGTCGGAGTGGTTGAGCTCAACCCGGATGGTGCCGCCGAGCTCGCCGACCGGGATCGGCTCGTCGAGCCGGCCGAACCGGATGCGGAAGTCGTCGAGCAGTCGCAGCGCCTGGCGGGCGAAGTAGCCCAGCTCCGGGTGGTGCCGCTTGGCCTCCAGCTCGGTGACCACCACCACCGGCAGGACGACCTCGTGCTCCTCGAAGCGGCTCATGGCGAGCGGGTCCGCCAGGAGCACGCTGGTGTCGAGAACGTACGTGCGCCGGTCTGGTGTCCGGCGGCTCTTGGAACTGACCACTAGGCCTCCAGGGCGGATGACCCTGCGTCATCCGCGGCAAGCCGGCCCCCGCTGCCCCGGTGGCCTCGGAGCCGGTCTGACCGGAGTATTCCCAGGCGAGGGGCGGTGCATTCGCGTCCCCGGCGAACTGACGGATCATTGCCGATGAACGTTTGGCCTCGCCCCGGGCCCGGGTAGGCCAGCTCCTACGGGGCAGTCGGCCGCGGCTCGGCCCGGTGGCTCCCCGCGGGAGTCCCGGAGGGGGTCAGAGCCCCATCCGCCGGTGCCGCTCCTCGTACGCGCGCAGCGCCCGCAGGAAGTCGACCTTGCGGAAGGCCGGCCAGTACGCCTCGCAGAAGTAGAACTCGCTGTGCGCGCTCTGCCAGAGCAGGAAGCCCGACAGCCGCTGCTCGCCCGAGGTGCGGATGACCAGGTCCGGGTCGGGCTGGCCCTTGGTGTAGAGGTGCTCGGCGATGTGCTCGACGTCGAGGATCTCGGCCAGCTCCTCGATCGAGGTGCCACGCCCGGCGTGCTCCTGGAGCAGCGAGCGGACGGCGTCGGCGATCTCGTGCCGGCCGCCGTAGCCGACCGCCACGTTGACGGTGATCCCCTCGATCCCGGCGGTCTCCTCGGCGGCCCGCTTGAGCACGTCCGCGGTGTGCTGGGGCAGCAGGTCCAGCGCGCCGACCGGGTTGACCTTCCAGCGGCGGGCGGCGGCCAGGCCGGTGACGGCGTCCTCGATGATGCCGAGCAGCGGGACCAGCTCGTCGGCGGGCCGGGAGAGGTTGTCGGTGGAGAGCATCCAGAGCGTGACGACCTTGACGTGCGTCTCGTCGCACCAGCCGAGGAACTCGCTGATCTTGTCGGCGCCGCGCTGGTGGCCGTAGGCGGTGGAGCCGCCGGTCGCCTTGGCCCAGCGGCGGTTGCCGTCGAGGATCACGCCGATGTGGTGCGGGGTGCGGGCGAGGTGGACCTCGACCCGGCGCCCGTAGAGGCCGTACATACCGTCCAGCAGGGTGCGCAGACCCGGCGTGCGTTCGACGACATCGCGCAGACCCATGGTTTTCGGCCCCTCCGTAACTCTTCACCGGGGTACGTCACAACCCCCGGCGCAGCCTACTCCCGCACGGACGCGGTGGGTAAAGCCGCAGGTAGCGGTCCGGTCACGGTCCTGTGCGGAGTCTGTTGCGACCGGTGTGGCGGCGGTGGCCGGAAGGCGCTCACCGGCACACGCGACGGCCACCGGGGTGACGGCTACGGAACGGTATCCGATTCCTTAAGGAATCCGTAAGCCGACGATCGATGCTTGACGACCAGCAATGGTCTAGTCCAGCTTTTGACCCAGGGCGGAACAAGCACCGGATCCCCGCCCCACCCGAGGCAGTACTGCGGACCTCCCCTCCCCCACACGCGGCCGCCGCGCCCCCCACCGCGGCGGCCGCTCCTCCCCCACAGGAGCGCACCTCCATGGCCCGTACGCTCAACCAGCCCGCGCACAAGCGCCGGCGCAGCACCCTTCCGGCCCTCGCCGCCGGCGCCACCGCCCTCGCCCTGGCCGGCAGCGGTCTGGCCCTCTTCGCCGGCGGCGCCAGCGCGGCCGCCGGGAACCTGGTCGCCAACGGCGGCTTCGACTCCGGCTCGCTGAGCGGCTGGTCGTGTACCGGCGCCGCGACCACCGTCTCCTCCCCGGTCCACGCCGGCACCGGCGCGCTCCAGGCCACGCCGGGCGCCGCGGACACCGCCGAGTGCACCCAGACCGTCAGCGTGCTGCCCAACACCAGCTACAGCCTGAGCGCCTGGGTCCAGGGCCCGTACGTCTACCTCGGTGCGCGCGGCACCGGCGGCACCGACCCGAGCAGCTGGTCCAACCAGAACAGCTGGAACCAGCTCTCCTCCACCTTCACCACCGGCGCCAACGTCAACACCATCACGCTGTACGTGCACGGCTGGTACGGCCAGAGCGCCTACCTCGCCGACGACATCGTGCTGAACGGCCCGGGCGGCACCTCCACCGCGAGCCCGACCGCGACGCCCACCCCCACCGCGACCGCGACCGCCTCGCCCACCGCGACCGCCTCCCCGACGGCGACCGCCACCCCGACCCAGACCGCGACGCCGACCCCCACGGCCACCGCGACCAGCACCCCGCCGCCGGCCACCGGCCTGCCCAAGCACGTGGTCACCGGCTACTGGCACAACTTCGACAACGGCGCGACCGTCCAGAAGCTCGGCGACGTCCAGAGCGCGTACGACATCATCGCGGTCTCCTTCGCCGACGCCGTGCCCACCAGGACCGGCGCGATCAGCTTCGCCCTCGACCCGGCGCTCTCCAAGGCCCTCGGCGGCTACACCGACGCGCAGTTCCGCGCCGACGTGAACGCCAAGCGGGCGGCCGGCAAGAAGGTCATCCTCTCCATCGGCGGCCAGAACGGCGCGATCTCCGTCAACGACGCCACCGCGGCGGCCGCGTTCGTGGACAGCGCCTACGCGATCGTCAAGGACTACGGCTTCGACGGCATCGACGTCGACCTGGAGAACGGCGTCAACGCGACCTACCTGGGCAACGCGCTGCACAGCCTGCAGGCCAAGGTCGGCCCGAACTTCATCCTGACGATGGCCCCGGAGACCATCGGGATGTACAGCACCGCCGGTGCCTACTTCCAGCTGGCGCTCAACACCAAGGACATCCTGACCGTCGTCAACACCCAGTTCTACAACTCGGGCGGCATGAACGGCTGCGACGGCAAGGTCTACAACCAGGGCACCATCGACTTCATCACCTCGCAGGTCTGCACCCACATCCAGGGCGGTCTGCGGCCCGACCAGGTCGGCATCGGTGTCCCGGCCTCCGGCAAGGCGGCCGGCGGCGGCTACGTCTCGCCGACCGTGGTGAACAACGCGCTGGACTGCCTGGCCACCGGCAAGAACTGCGGCAGCTTCGTCCCGCCGGCCAAGTGGCCCACCATCCGTGGCGCGATGACCTGGTCCACCAACTGGGACGCCAACAACGGGAACGCGTTCTCCAACGCGGTCGGCCCGTTCGTCCACCAGATGCCGTAACCCCCGGGGTCCGTCACTGACGGACCCGTGGCGCGCCGCTCCTTGAGGGTGGGGCCCGCGCGCCGCCGACGGGCCCGTCGTACCCGACCGGTACGGCGGGCCCGTCCGCTTCCTACTGGAGAAGTACTGCGGCGAGCGTGCCGAGCAGCAGGAAGGGGCCCATCGGCAGGTCCAGGCCGCGCACCGGCCGCCGCCGGATCAGGGCGGCCACGGCCAGCGCGATCGCCCAGAGCCCGGCCAGGAACCCGGCCGAGAACAGCCCGGCGAAGGCCGCCGACCAGCCGTACCGGCCGAGCAGCGCGCCGAGGCCCAGCGCCAGGACGGTGTCCCCGGCACCCATCAGGCCGAACCAGCCGGGCAGTTCGAAGAGCGCGGCGGCGGCCAGCGCCACCAGCAGGCAGCGCAGCAGCACGCCCGGGCGGCCGTCCGCGAGCTCCAACACCACCAGCAGCAGCGCCAGTCCGGCCGCCAGCGTCCAGCTCAGCGGGTACGGCAACCGGCGCACCCGGGCGTCGGTGAAGCCGAGCACCACGCCGGGCCCGGCCGCCCAGAGCAGCAACAGGGCGTCGCCCGGGTGGGCCGCACCCAGCGCGGCGGCGGCCGACGCCGCCGCCACCGCCTCGACCAGCCAGGGCCGCGGGCCCAGCCGCTCCCGGCAGCCCGGGCAGCGGCCGGTCGGCGGCAGGCCGCGCAGCTCCCGGGCACAGAACGGGCAGGCGGTGCACCACGGTTGGCCCTCGGGCACGGCGTACCGCACGACCAGCCCGCGCAGCGCCGGTGCCAGCAGCAGACCGGCCAGCACCGCTCCGAGTACCGTGACGGCCACGGCGCCCCCTCTCGCTCACCGCCGGAACCGGCCCTCCGGGAACCGGTCGGCGCTCCTCGGCGTCCGACCCCTGCGGTGCCCATCGGAGTCCGGGCGCCGCACCGACCACATCATCCACGGGGAAACACTGTGACCAACACTCAGAACGCGGTGCGCGCGGCCGTCCCGCTCGCGGCCCTGGCCCTGCTGCTGACGGCCTGCGGGCCGGACAACGCGGACCCGGCCGACCCGGGCGCGGCGGGCACCGGCGGCGCGACGGCGGCCGTCACCGGCACCCCGGCCGCCACCGGGACGCCGTCGGCCACCGGCGGGGGCTCGGCCGGCACCGCGGGCACCGGCGGCACCGCGGCCACGGGCGGCACCGGCGGTTCGACCCCGAACCCCGTCCCCTCGGCCGCCACCAGCGGCAACCCGATCGGCGGAGCCAGCGGCGGCAGCGGTAGCAAGATCAGCTACGACAACCCGCTGGCGCCCACCGCCACCGGCAGCTACCTCGGCAAGACCAAGGCCGACGTCGCCCCGGTCTCGGTGGTCAAGGGCAACGCCGCCGAGATCGCGCCGTTCAACTTCAAGCCGGCCGACGTGGAGGGCAAGACGCCGTACTACGTGACCGTCTCCTTCACCAACCGCACCGGCGCCCCGCTCACCGACGAGTACTTCATGATGCGGTTCAAGGTGAAGTCCGACGCCTCGGGCACCGGCGGTGCCCTGCCGGCCCCGACCATCATGAAGTCGATCCCGCAGTGCGACGCCGGCAAGAAGCCCGGCACCCTGGCGGACGGCCAGACCCAGCAGCAGTGTGCCGTCTATCTCGTCCCGACCGATACCCCGCCGAAGTTCCTCGTCTTCGGCAGCGTTCTGGACACCGAGCCCCTGATCTGGAAGGCCGGCTGACAGCTGCGCCTCTCGATCGAAGGGGCACCTCACGGGCGGTCCGGCACGTGTCCTCGCACGCGCGCCGGACCGCCCCGCCGTACCCCTAAAGTAGGCAGGCATGCAGGTCATCCAGTCCAGCAAGCTCGCCAACGTCTGCTACGACATCCGCGGCCCGGTGCTCGACGAGGCGATGCGGCTGGAGGAGCAGGGCCACCGCATCCTGAAGCTCAACACCGGCAACCCCGCCGTGTTCGGCTTCGACGCGCCCCCGGAGATCCTCCAGGACATCCTGCGCAACCTGGCGTCCGCGCACGGGTACGGCGACTCGAAGGGCCTGCTCTCGGCCCGCCGCGCCGTGGTGATGCACTACGAGGACCGCGGCCTGCACGGCCTCACCGTCGAGGACGTCTTCCTCGGCAACGGCGTCTCCGAGCTGATCCAGCTGGCTATGACGGCGCTGCTGGACGACGGCGACGAGGTGCTCGTCCCGGCGCCGGACTACCCGCTCTGGACCGCCTCGGTCTCACTGGCCGGCGGCACCGCCGTGCACTACCGCTGCGACGAGCAGTCCGAGTGGTACCCGGACCTCGCCGACATCGAGGCCAAGGTCACCGACCGGACCAGGGCGATCGTGGTGATCAACCCGAACAACCCGACCGGTGCGGTCTACCCGCGCGAGGTCCTGGAGGGCCTGGTCGAGATCGCCCGCCGGCACAAACTGGTGGTCTACGCGGACGAGATCTACGACAAGATCCTCTACGACGACGCCGAGCACATCCCGCTGGCCACCCTGGCCCCGGACCTCTTCTGCGTCACCTTCAACGGCCTCTCCAAGGCGTACCGGGTCGCGGGGTTCCGCTCCGGCTGGATGGTGCTCTCCGGCGACCGCCACCGCGCCCGCAGCTACATCGAGGGCCTGACCGTGCTCGCCTCGATGCGGCTCTGTGCCAACATGCCGGCCCAGCACGCCGTGGCCGCGGCGCTCGGCGGGCGGCAGTCGATCAAGGACCTCGTCCTGCCCGGCGGCCGGCTGCTGGAGTCCCGGGACGCCGCGTGGCGGCTGCTCAACGAGATCCCCGGGGTGAGCTGCGTGAAGCCGAAGGGCGCGCTCTACGCCTTCCCCCGGCTGGACCCGAAGGTCTACAAGATCAAGGACGACGCCCAGATGGTGCTGGACCTGCTCCGCGCCGAGCGGATCCTGCTGGTCCAGGGCACCGGCTTCAACTGGCCCGAGCCGGACCACTTCCGGGTGGTCACCCTCCCGCGTGCCGAGGAGATCACCGACGCCGTCACCCGCATCGGCGACTTCCTCAGCGGCTACACCCAGCCCTGACGGCGTTCCTTCGTCAAAACGCTGCGGCTCGTCAGAACGCTGCGGCTCGTCAAAACGCTACGGCCGGAGTCCCGGTCCGGACGATCTCCTTGGTCGGGGAAAGATCGTCCGGCGGGGCTCCGGCCGTCCTGTCGCTCGGTCGGTGCGCGATTCGTGCCACGCACCGCCGATTGCTCTCGGCTGAGGCTCAGGCTCAGCCGAGGCGCGCGACCAGGTCTCGGTACTCATCCCACAGCTCGGTGGGCGTGTGGTCGCCGAACAGCTCCAGGTGGGCCGGGACGAGCGCGGCCTCCTGGCGCCAGATGTCGGCGTCGACGGTGAAGAGCAGGTCGAGGTCCTCCTTCGACAGCTCCAGGCCGTTCAGGTCGAAGCCCTCGACGGTCGGCAGCACGCCGATCGGGGTCTCGACACCCTCGCCGGCGCCCTGCAGGCGCTCGACGATCCACTTGAGCACGCGGCTGTTCTCGCCGTAGCCGGGCCAGACGAACTTGCCCTCGCTGTTCTTGCGGAACCAGTTCACGTAGTAGATCTTCGGCAGCTTGGCGGCGTCCGCCTGGGCGCCGACCTTCAGCCAGTGGGCGAAGTAGTCGCCCATGTTGTAGCCGCAGAAGGGCAGCATCGCGAACGGGTCGCGGCGCAGCTCGCCGACGGTGCCCTCGGCGGCGGCGGTCTTCTCGGAGGCGATGTTGGCGCCCAGGAAGACGCCGTGCTGCCAGTCGAAGGACTCGGTCACCAGCGGGACGGCGGTGGCGCGGCGGCCGCCGAAGAGGATGGCCGAGATCGGCACACCCGCCTGGTCCTCCCACTCGGGGGCGATGGTCGGGCACTGCGCGGCCGGGACGGCGAAACGGGCGTTCGGGTGGGCCGCCGGGGTGCCGGACTCCGGCGTCCAGTCGTTGCCGCGCCAGTCGGTCAGGTGGGCCGGCGGCTCGTCGGTGAGGCCCTCCCACCACACGTCGCCGTCGTCGGTCAGGGCGACGTTGGTGAAGACGGTGTTGCCCCAGAGCGTCTCGATGGCGTTGGCGTTGGTGTCCACGCCGGTGCCGGGGGCGACGCCGAAGAAGCCGGCCTCGGGGTTGATGGCGTACAGGCGGCCGTCGGCGCCGAAGCGCATCCAGGCGATGTCGTCGCCGATCGTCTCGACCTTCCAGCCCGGGATGGTCGGCTGGAGCATGGCCAGGTTGGTCTTGCCACAGGCGGACGGGAAGGCGGCCGCGACGTACTTGGGCTCTGCCTGGCCCTTGTCGTCGGCGGGCGGGGTGAGCTTGAGGATGAGCATGTGCTCGGCCAGCCAGCCCTCGTCGCGGGCCATGGTCGAGGCGATGCGCAGCGCGTAGCACTTCTTGCCGAGCAGGGCGTTGCCGCCGTAGCCGGAGCCGAAGGACCAGATCTCCCGGGTCTCCGGGAAGTGCGAGATGTACTTGGTGCTGTTGCACGGCCACGGCACGTCCGCCTGACCCTCGGCGAGCGGGGCGCCGACGGTGTGCACGGCCTTGACGAAGTCGCCGTCCTCGCCGAGCTGGTCCAGCACGGCCTGGCCCATGCGGGTCATCACGCGCATCGACACGGCGACGTAGGCGGAGTCGGTGATCTCGACGCCGTACGCGGCCAGCGGGGAGCCCACCGGGCCCATCGAGAAGGGCACCACGTACATGGTGCGGCCCTTCATCGAGCCGTTGAACAGGCCGTTCTCGCCCTGGAAGACGGCCCGCATCTCGGCGGGGGCCTTCCAGTTGTTGGTCGGACCGGCGTCCTTCTCCTGCTCGGAGCAGATGTAGGTGCGGTCCTCGACGCGCGCCACGTCCGTCGGGTCCGAGGCGGCGTAGTAGGAGTTGGGGCGCTTTTCCTCGTTGAGCTTCTTGAAGGTGCCCTGGGCCACCAGCAGGTCCGCGAGGCGGTGGTACTCGTCCTCGGAACCGTCGCACCACTCGATGCGGTCCGGCTGGGTGAGCTCCGCGATCTCGCTCACCCAAGCCAGCAGACGCTTGTGGCGGGTGGGCGCGGATGCGCTGAGAGCGAGGTTCTCGTACGACACGATCGCTCCGTTTCACGCCATCTCGGCAGGGAGGCGGCGTAGCGGGGGTTTGAGGGTGCTTGCAGCGTAGCTCCGGCCTCAAGGCTCGAATACGGCGCAGCGGTGAAATTGACGCATCTTTTACTACATTCAGTCTGGTTACTGGTTGGTAAGGCGTCGCTTTCGGCCGAGCCGAGGCACTCGAACGCTGGAGTCGAACACTCCAAAACGTCCAAGTAGTGATGAGCACCACTTCCTACGCGGCGGTAACCTACGGCTCCGTAGGTAACGGGTAGCATGCTGCCCATGACTGCTGAGCTCGTGGAGATCACGGAGCGTACGGAGAGCAAGCCGAAATGGCGCGGCTGGCTGCACGCCGCGATGTTCCCCGCCACGGTGGCCGCCGGGATCGTGCTGATCTGCCAGGCCGGCTCCACGTCCGCCAAGGCCGCCTGCGCGATCTACTCGGTCAGCGCCTGGATGCTGTTCGGGGTCAGCGCGGTCTACCACCGCTTCACCTGGGGACCACGCGGCGACGCCGTCCTGCGCCGGCTCGACCACGCGAACATCTTCCTGATCATCGCGGGCACCTACACCCCGTTCACCATCCTGCTGCTGGACGGCGCCGCGAAGCAGGTGCTGCTCTGGGTGGCCTGGGGCGGAGCGCTGGCCGGGATCGCGTTCCGGGTCTTCTGGGTCGGCGCGCCGCGCTGGCTGTACACACCGGTGTACATCGCGCTGGGCTGGGCCGCCGTGTTCTTCCTGCCGGACTTCCTGCACACCGGCGGGGTCGCGGTGGTGGTGCTGATGGTCGTCGGCGGGCTGCTCTACAGCGTCGGCGGGGTCGTGTACGGGCTCAAGCGGCCCAACCCGTCACCACGCTGGTTCGGCTTCCACGAGGTCTTCCACGCCTTCACCCTCGGGGCCTTCATCGTGCAGTACGTCGGGGTCTCACTGGTGGCGTACAACGCGGCCGGCTGAGCCGGGTACGCCATGACGGGCGGCCGGCCGGTCCTGTGACCGGGTGGCCGCCCGTTCTGCCGTCCACTCCGGGGCGGGGCGCGGCGAGCGGCCGTGGTCAGGGTGGTCGCGGTGCGCCGGGAGGGCGTCCGTCGAGCACTCGCGCGTGACCTGCTCATGCGACGCGTGCTCGTGCGACGCGTGCCCGTGGGATGCGTACGGGCGGCCGGGGTGCGGGCGGGAGCGGGCCTGCCGGGCGTCCAGCGCCTCGCGGGCCCGACGGCAGCGCTCGCAGTGCGCCGCGTCCGGGGCCCCGCCGGCGGCCTGGTGGCCACGCGGCGCGACGGGTTGGCGCAGCAACCGCCAGCGGCGGCCGACGTACACCATCAGCAGCAGTACCTCGACCCCGGCGACCACCAACACCAGCGGGGCGCCGTTGATCAGATAAGCGGCAACCACGGCCAGCGCCGATCCCACCACCACCGCCGCGCCCCAGATCTGGGCGGTCAACTCCCTGTCGGCCATTCGGTCTCCCCTTCCTGCACCGGTTCCTCCGCCGGGCCAGTGGTCGGCTCCTGCCGCCCCACCCCTTCTCCGCTCTCGGCACGCGTCGGACCGCACTGACCGATTGCCACATCGTATCTACCGACAGTCACCCGCCGACGCCCCCAAGCGGCGAACGACAGATCAACGTTGCGTCAATTCCACGTGCGGAACGCGCACTTCCAGGACACATGACGGAGCGTGACCAAGTGGACGCGCCTCGACGTATTGACGGTCGCCACCTTTTGGGAGGTACTGTCATTTGACAGGAACTTCCCCATCCTTCGACCGGCTCCCGGAGGTTGCCCGTGTCCACCGCTCCCGCCCCCGCCCCGCCCGGGCCGCACCCGCGGCGCTGGCTGGCGCTGGTCGCCGTCGCGCTGAGCGTCCTGGTGATCAGCTTCGACATGACGATCCTCAACGTGGCCCTGCCCACCCTGGCCTCCCAACTGCAGGCCGGCACCGGGCAGCAGCAGTGGATCGTCGACTCGTACACCGTGGTCTTCGCCGCCGCGATGCTCCCGGCCGGCCTCATCGGCGACCGGTTCGGCCGTCGCCGCACCCTCACCGTGGGCCTCGCCCTGTTCGGCCTCGCCTCCGCGGTCGGCATGCTCGCCGACAGCCCCGGCACCCTGATCGCCGCCCGCGCAGCCATGGGCCTGGCCGGCGCGCTGATCATGCCGATGTCCATGGCGGTGATCCCCGGGCTCTTCCCGTCCGGCGAGCAACGCCGCGCCACCGCGATCCTGGCCGCCGCACTGGCGGCCGGGGCCCCGCTCGGCCCGCTGATCGGCGGCTTCCTGCTCCAGCACTTCTGGTGGGGCTCGGTCTTCCTGATCAACATCCCGCTGACCGCCATCGGCATCGTCGCCTGCGTGCTGCTGCTCCCGGAGACCCGCAACCCCGCCGCACCCCGGATCGACCTGCTCGGCACCGTGCTCGGCGCAGGCGGCCTGGCCGCACTCACCTTCGGCATCATCGAGGGCCCCGACCGCGGCTGGGCCGACCCGCTGGTGCTCGGCATGCTCGGCGGCTCCCTGATCGCGCTCACCGCCCTGGTCCTGCGCAGCCGTCGCCAGCGGGACCCGATGCTCGACCTCACCCTGCTCGCCGACCCGACCTTCCGCTGGGCGTCGGTGGCCGCGACGCTCGTCTCGCTGGTCCTGTTCGGCGCCTTCTTCGTCCTGCCGCTCTACTTCCAGAGCGTGCTCGGCGCCGACGCCTTCGGCACCGGCCTGCGGCTGATGCCGATGATGCTCGGGCTGATGGTGGCCGCCAAGCTCAGCGACCGGCTGGTCGCCCGGATCGGCGCCCGCGCGGTGATCGCCATCGGGCTGGCCGTACTGGCCGCCGCCCTGCTGCTCGGCAGCCGCACCGAGATCTCCGACGGCTACGGCCTGGCCGCGGTCTGGCTCACCCTGCTCGGCCTGGGCATGGGCCTGTCGCTGATCACCGCCCAGGCCTCCGCCCTGCTCACCCTGCCGCCCGCCCGGGCCGGCGTCGGCTCCGGACTGATCCAGACGCTGCGCCAGGTCGGCGGGGCGATCGGGGTGGCCGTCTTCGGCAGCCTGCTGGCCGGTTCGTACCGCGGCTCGCTGGACACCGCGGCGCTCTCCGCCGACGCCGCGCACAAGGCCGGGCAGTCGGTGGTCGCCGCCGACGCCGTGGCCGCCGCCACCGGGGACCAGGCACTGACCGCCTCGGCGCACGCCGCGTACGTCCACGGCATGACGGTGGTGCTGCTCGTCTCCGGGGTGATCGCGGTGCTGTCGGCGGTGCTGGTCGCGCTGCGGATGCCGAGCGCCGAGCCGCGAGCGGCAGCGGAGGCGCAGGAGGCCGCCGAGGCGCAGGAGACGGCGGAGACGGCGGAGGTGGCGCAGGCGGCCGCTGCCGAGGCCGGGTCACAGCCGGGGTCACCGTCCGGGACGGCCACCGTACCGGCCACCGATCACGGATAATCGAAGGCATGAACGCAACGCGGCCGACAACGGCGCCCCCGGCAGCAGGACCGGCCCTTTCGGTCCAGGCGATGCTGGAGGCTCCGTTGTCGCTGCGCGAGCGGAAGAAGCTGAAGACCCGCCAGGCGATCCGCCGCGAGGCGTACCGGCTGATCGCCGAACAGGGCTACGAGAACACCACTGTGGAGCAGATCGCAGCGGCGGCCGAGGTTTCGCAGTCCACCTTCTTCCGGTACTTCGGCACCAAGGAGGACCTCGTCCTCACCGACGAGTACGACCCGGCGATGGTCACCGCGCTGTTGGCCCGCCCCGCCGACGAACCGTTCCTGCACTCCTGCCGGGAAGCCCTCATCGGGCTGATCCGCGACCTGCCGCAGCACGAGCGGGACGAGCTGCTCACCCGGATGCGGCTGGTCAAGGACGTCCCCGCGCTGCGCGCGAGGATGCACGAGGACGCCAACAACCCGCAGCAGCTCTACCTCGACGTGCTGACCCGCCGGGCCGGCGTCGAGGAGCCGACCTTCGAGATGCGGATCACCGCGGCCGCCATCGGCGCGGCCACCACCGAGACGGCGCTGCGATGGGCCGAGAGCGAGGGCACGCTGGACATCGCGGACCTCGTCGACCACACCTTCGCCTTCCTGGAGCGCGGGTTCGACGGCCTGTAACCGGCCACACGGGTCGGCATGTGGGTGGCCGTGCGCTGCGTTCGTGCGCTGCGTCCGTGCGCCGTGAGCGTGCGACGGCGGGGCCCGGCCGCCGCGCCGGACCCCGCCGCCCCTCACCCGGTGGCGCTACCCGCGCCGGGCACCCGCCCGCCGACGCAGCGCGACGCCCGCGCCCGCGAGCGCGGTGACGCCCAGGGCCCCGGCCGCCGTGACGGCGGGCAGCGCGGTACCGCCACCCTCCGCCGCCGCCTCCTGCGCGGTGGCGTCCGGCTGGTAGCCGCCGCCCTTCCCGGCCCGGTCGTACGCCGAACCGGGCAGCTTGTCCCCGTACCGCTGCTGGACCAGCTTCTGGTACGCCGCCAGGCTCACCCCGGCCGCGCCCACCGAGCGCCGCGCCTCGTCGTCCAGCGGCAGGACCCGGCCGTCCCGCAGCACGTACCAGGCGTTGAGCTGCGGCTCGCGGAACGCCGTCCCTCCGCCGCTGCCGGCTGCCTGTGCCGCGTAGTCGCTCTCGTCGCCGCCGGAGGCGATGTTGACGACCCGCCAGGTGTCGCCCTGCTTCACCGTCCAGACCGACGCCACCTGGCCGTCCGCCGAGACGGCCTTGCTGGCGGTGAACTCGGCCTTGGCCACCGGCGCGCCCGGGGTCCCGGCCACGAAGGCCGCGTCCAGGGTGTAGACCGGCACGGTGTCGCCGGACAGGCTCGGCGCGGCCGCGCTCGCCGCCTGCGCTTCCTCGGCCGCGCCGATGGTCAACTGTTTGGTCGGCGGCACGCCCTTGCGGGCGAAGAAGTGGCCCAACTGGTCCAGGACGTCCGGGGTCTGGGCCGCGCCCCGGGCCTGCGCCAGCTCGGCACCGGTGACCGGCGAGGGAGAGCCGGCCCCGTTCTCGGCGTGCGCCGCCGGGGTGACGGCCAGGCCCAGGCCGGCGGCGATCAGGACGGCCACGGCCGCGTTACGGATGCCGTTCATGTCGCCCCTCACGCGCCGATCCGGTACAGGGAGTGGGTCCAGGAGAACGTGCCGTTGGACACGTAGTAGTTGTAGTCCGCCCAGTTGTAGCGGTAGTTGGACGGCCACGGGTCGCCCCAGTAGACCCAGTTGTCGGCGGTGTCGTACCCGTACACCACGTGCATGTGGCCGCCGCCGGAGCTCCACTGGATCCGGGTCTCGACCGGGCGGTCGGCGTTCACCTCCGTCTGCACGGTGCTGTAGCGCAGGTACCCGGTGACGTACGAACCCGGGTTGATGCCGGCCCAGCTCAGGCCGTTCTGCACATCACCCAGCGTGGCCTGGCTGTTGGGGCAGCTGGAGTTGGTCGAGCGGCCGAACGCGGCGTTGCAGAACTGGTTCTGGCTGTAGCTGTAGCCGAACCAGGTGGCGATGGTGTTGCCGCTCGCCGCCCAGCACCAGTTGGTCTGCTGTTGCTGCTGCATGGTGATGTTGAGCTTCTTGTACGTGCCGGCCAGGTCGGCCGTACTGCCCGCAGCACCTGCCGGGCGGACGTGCGCGGCAGGGACCGGCGCGCCGTTGGGGGCGGCGGAGGCCGGGGCGGTGGCCGCGACGGTGAGCGCCGGGCCGAGCACGCCGAGCGCGAGCACCGAAACCGCGCGGCGCAGGCGTATCCGTGGAACTGACATGGGGGAGTTCCTCCTTGCACAGGCAGAGGAGTGGAGAAGTGTGGGGGTGCGGTCCGGATCGCGTCACCGAGCATCCCGCCGTTGACAGAGCCTGGTCAACGGCCCTCGTGGGCCCCGTCCACAGGTGTGAACAACCCCGCCCAGGTGTGAACGCCACCCCCCGAAACCACCGCGCGGCACACCACCACCGGTGACAAACCGCCCTCCGCATGTGAATATTCACGACCAACCGGAACCCGCCCGGCCCGTCCCCCGAGGAGGCCGCCATGCAGCGCAGCGAACAGGCCGACCTCGCCACCGCCCTGCGCACCGGCCCCTTCCACCTCGCCCTGCGCACCGCCATCGCCGCCCGCGGGCTCGCCCTGCACCGTGTCCGCGAACACCTCGCCCAACGCGGCGTCCAGGTCGGCATCACCAGCCTCAGCTACTGGCAGCAAGGCCGCCGCCGCCCCGAACGCGCCGAATCACTGCGCGCGGTAAGGGTGTTGGAAGACGTCCTCGACCTCCCCGCGCACTCCCTCACCCGACTCCTCGGCCCCCGCCGCGCCACCCCCGCCGACCCGGCCGGCCCACCCGTCCGCCCCTACCGCGACCTCATCACCCCGGCCACCGCCGTCGACGACCTGCTCGCCACCATCGCGAGCCCACGCGACACCGGCCTGCACACCATCACCCACATCGAACGCATCCGCATCGGCCCCGACCGCCACCTCGTCCGCCGCGACTCCCAGCACGCCCTGCGCGCCCACCGCGACGGCATCGACCGCTACCTGGCCATCTACCAGGGCGACCCCGGCTGCGACATCGACCGCGTCGGCGTCCGCGCCGAGGAGAACTGCCGCCCCGGCCGCATCCGCCGCGACCCCGCCCACGACCTGCTCGTCGCCGAACTCCTCCTCGACCGCCGCCTCCGCGCCGGCGACACCCACCTGCTCGGCTACGGCTTCGACGACACCCCGACCCCCACCCCCAGCAGCGAATACGTCCGCGGCTTCAACTCCGGCGCCGGCCAGTACGTCCTCCAGGTCACCTTCCACCCCGCCGCCCTCCCCGTCCGCTGCCACCGCTTCGCACTCCACTCCCCCGGCGAGAAGCCGTACGAGACGGAGGAGCTGACACTCGACGGCCACCGGTGCGTACACCTGGTGGCGACGCAGCTGCGGCCGTGCCTGCTGGGGATCCGGTGGGACTGGGAGTAGCGGAGGGGTCAGTGGGACCAGTAGGAGTCGTCGAGGTCGGCGCCGTGCCCACCCTTCGGCCTCTTGGCCAGCGGCGGCACCGGCCCGTACTCATGAGCGGGCTGGTACCGCACGAAGTCGAGGTCCGCGCTGAACGAGACACTGTTGTACGCCCCGTCCGAGGACGCGCTGAGCCCCACGAACAGATAGTCGCCGGCCTCGCAGCGAAGGGAGGTCAGCCCGGGGTTGCCCTTGTCAGGCTCGGTCCGGTCCACCGGACGACACCCCAATGCCTCCCAGTTCCAGCTGATCTGATCGAGCAGCCTCGGGAGCTTTGCCGGCGAAATCCGGGTGCGAATGGTGACCGCCCCGAAGAGGAGGGACTTCAGGCTCGGCTCGCCGTCCCAGTGGTCGTCCTCGCGCGCCACCTGGTAGTCGCCACCGAGATAGGCCACGGGCGGCGAGATCCCGTCCATGGTGGCACGCAGGAACGCGTCGATCCGGCCCTTCGCCGCCTCGGGGCTCTTCAGGACTCGCTTGTCCCGCAGAGCCATCGGCCCGTAACCGTTGTAGAAGAGGCCCACTCCGGTGGCCAGCACAGCTGTCGCCACCGCGATCGGGATGACCACCTTCCAACGGATCCTCATCGGCCCGCCGCCAGCTGGACGTCGCCGTTGCGCGTGACGATGGAGGCGATGTTACCCAGTGAGGGGCCGCCGTTCTCCGGGGTGAGGTACTTGGTGTGCATCCCGATGACGTCCGTCGCCGCACCGCCGTTGTTGACGGAGAAACGCTTCGCACCGAAGGAGTCGCTGGCCGGGTCCCTCCCGTACCAGCCCTCGTCCGGGTTGAAGAGTTCGTGCTTGGCCGTGGCGAGGAATGGTCCGAACGGGCCGGCGCCCAGGGCCACGAGCGCGTCCCCCGGTGTCGGCGTATGGGTGACGACGTCATTGGTGGCCGCGCCTGCCCAGACATGTCCGGGCATTCCGAGATCGGACGCCTTGTCCACACCTACACCTGGGCTGCCGAGGAACACCACGTCGTCCGGTGGGCTGAAGGGCCCCGGATGCGTGGCGAGTTTGGTGGCCTGGCCGACCACATAGGAACCGTAGCTGTGGCCGATCGACGTGATGTGCGGCGGCTGACCACCGCCGTGGGCGGCCCGCACCCCACTGAGGAAGTTCGCGTAGTCCGGCGCGCCCTTGAGTCCGGCCTTCGGTGACGCGGCTCCCGGGTCGGCCCCCGGCGGGTCGTAACCGAGCCAGACGATCGAAGCCACCGATCCGCCGGGCGGCACCTTGGCGTTGGCCGCCCGCCAGAGGTTCAGCGTGTTCTCCGCCTCATTGGTCCCGGGGGCCCAGTTGTCCTTCGGCCCCAGTGCTGCGGGGACGGTGGTGATGCCCGGAACGTAGGCGGAGATGTCAGTGGCTGTGTCAGGATTGCCGAACGAGATGATCGCCCGGCCCTGGCCTTCGGTGCTGATCCCCAGCAGGTAGTCCTGCGGACGGCCGTCGCCGGCGTTCTTCGCATCGTCGTTCAGGCGACGCATGATGGGGTTGAGTTTCTCGAACTCCTCCTGTTCGGCCTTGGTACGAGGCCGACCGCCGAGTTCCCGCAGCCGCTTCGCCAGGTACTCCCGGTTCACCTGGTCCCGTACCGGTGCCGGGATGCCGTCCAGGTTGCCGATCGCCTCCGGGTGGTGGTCGATGAACCACTGCTGGCCGGCCGGGTCGAGGCCCTTCCACCAGGAGTTGACCTCCGTCGGGGTGGCGTCCTTCCCGGGCATGTCCTTCTTGTAGGCCGGGTTGTTGAGGTCGCCGAACTGCTGAAGGTACCCGTCCGCGTTGGCCGTCTTCAGGTCCAGTCCGGACTTGTCGGTGGCGCGGCCGGTGAAGCGCTTGAGGGCGACGGCGAGGCCCTGGTCGGCCTGGGTGGCCTCGGTGAGGGCGCCGGTGATCCGCTTGCTGATCTCCTCGGCCGCCGCCTTCTGCCTGTCCGCCCAGTCGGCCGCCTGGTAGGGGTTGGCCGAGGCGCTCCAGCTGACGGTGCCGTCGTCGGCGACCTTGAGGTTCTTGGCGGCCGCGTCGGTGAGTGCCTGCCGCAGCTTGGACTGCGCGAGGGAGAACGTGTCGGCATGGTCGCGCAAGGTGCCCTCGATGCAGGACAGTTCGATGTCTGCCGCCTGCAGCTTGGCCGTGGTCGCGTCCAGGGACTTGGTGGCCGCGTCGGCGGCTTCACCTGTCCAGCCGGAGCCGTGCACCCGGTCGGCGGTGCCGCTCTTCCACTCCGTGGCGTGCTGAACGTACGCCTTGTACAACTGCCCGTACGCCTCGGCCGCGGCGTACAGCTCGTCCGGTTTGGCGTTCTTCAGGCCCGCCAGGTCCACTGCTCAGCCCCCCAGCTGTCACTCACGAGTGCTCCCCCTTGTACTCACCGCTACCATAGCGCGCACAGCCGACAGCACAGCCGAGGGGGAGACGGTGGCCGACGGTACGGGTTTCAAGGTGCGGCCGGACGAGTTGTCCGCCGCAGGTACCAACGCGCAGACGGTGGCGGGGAAGGTTCCGGAGGAGACGGCGAAGCTGGCCGCGCCGAGCGACCGGGCGGCGGCCGGGCTGCCGGGGTGGCAGAGCGGGGCGGCGCTGCACGACTGCTCGGCCGCCTGGAAGACGCTGCTCGACGGGCTGGCCGAGGACATGAAGGCAGCGGGCGGCAACCTGCTCGCCACCGCCCACAACTACCGCAACAGCGACCGGTCGATGGGCGGGACTCCGGTGGCGGAGGGCGGCAGCGACCCGTTCAACACCAAGGTCCGTCATTCGCCCGGGGTCCACGCGATCGACTGACGGCCGGCGGGCGTCGGCCATTCTGTGGTGCGGCGGGTGTCGTACGCCGGGTCGACGGTGCCGAAGAGCCGGTCCCATATCGTGGTGTAGAAGCCCAGGTTGACCGCCGGGTCGGCGTGGTGGCCGGCGTGGAACATCGGCAGCGCGACCCAGCGGAACACCGCGCGCCGCCGTATCCGGGCGGGGAAGGGTTCGACGCCCAGGTGTCCGAGCAGGCCGAAGACGAGGTTGATGCCGACGTACCCGGCGAGGGCGGCGGCGGAGATCTCGTGGACGCAGAGCACGGCGAGCCAGGTGCCGCCGAAGCCCATCACCTCGAGCGGGTGGAGCACGAAGAGGGTGGCCGGGCGCGGGTCGGGGTAGCGGTGGTGGAGTTCGTGGGCCAGCCGGTAGAGCCGGCGGCGGTGGGCGACCCAGTGGCCGCCGTACATCAGTCCGTCCATCACCAGGGTGAACACCAGGAGTTCGGCTGCCGCGCGGAGTCCGGTGTCGGCCGAGAGATGGATCCAGCCGGCCCGCCAGAGCGCCCAGCCGGCCACGCCGACGGCGGAGTTGAGCAGGACGGCGACGGCGGCCAGCAGCAGCTCCTGCCGGTCGGGCGGCGGGGGCGGCGGTGTCACCCGGCGTTCGCCGTAGCGCCGGACGAGCACTCCGCCCACGACCAGTGAGAGCGCCAGCAGCCCCAGGTTGGCGGTGAGCGCGCCGGCCACCACCTCCCCCGGGCCCAGCTTGCCCGCCCAGACGAGTAGCCCGTCCCCCATCGCGGTCACCCCCTCACCCGGCCTACCCGGCCCGACCGGCCCGCAGACCCTCTCAGCCCACGACGTCCGCGACGTCCGCGACGTCCGCGACGCCCTCAACGCCCGCGACGTCCGCGACGTCCACGACGCCCGCGAAGTCCAGCGTCAGGCTGTCTTCCACCGGCCGGTACCCGATCTTCTGGTAGATCGAGTTGCTGGTCGAGTTGGCGAGGTCGGTGTAGAGCAGCACCTCGGACGCGCCCCGGGCGAGGGCTGCTGCCGAGGCGGCCGCCGTGACGCCGCTGGCGTAGCCGTGCCCGCGTGCCTCGGTGGGCGTGTAGACCGGGCCGATCCTGGTCATGCCGACGACAACGGGGCTGTTTCCTGCCATCGCGACGGGGCGGCCGTCGTCCTCCCAGAGGTGGAGCAGGCCGTCGGCGATGCGTTCGTCCACCGTGGCCGGGACGTTGGGGAGTTCGACGGTGGCCTCGACCGCGAATGCCTCGTACCACTCGATCAGCAGCTCGCGGTCGGCCGGCGCGGCGACCCGGTGGCGGCCGGCGGGCGGGCGCGGCGGGTCGGTCAGCTCGCCGAGCCGGTAGAGCCGTTGGTTGAACCGGAGGGACGCGGTGGCGCCGGTGGCGGCCTGCCAGACGGCGGAGAACGCCCGGGCCGCCGAGTCGCCGCCGGACACGCCGGGGACCTCGCTGAACTCGGGCCCGGCCGCGGCCAGTTCGCCGGCGAGCTCGGCAGCCGCCGCGTCCGGCATCACGCCGAGGCGCGGCTCGAACGGCGGCGACCACAGAAAGGCGCCCTCGACCGGGCCGCCCGGCTCGCGGCTCCACCAGCCGAAGACCGGCGTCTCCTCCCCGAAGGCGTGCAGCCCGCGCCTGACCAACCGGTCGACCACGGTGAGCAGCACGGTGTTCTCGGCCGGGCGGGCACCGAGGAAGTCACCGGCCCGGGTGCGGAACTCGTCGAGGGAGGTGGTCAAGGTCCAGGTCATGCCCGATTCTCGCCCGCCCGCCGGACCGGGACCAACCGAATTACGCGGCCGGGCCGCTCAGCTCCGGCAGGGCCCCGAGCCGCTCGGCCAGCGCCGCCGGATCGGTGGTCGGCGCGTCGCAGGCGAAGTGCCGGCAGACGTACGCGGCGGGCGCCCCGCCCACCAGCGGCCGGTCGGCCAGCAGCGGCACCTCGACCGCCCCGGACGGCTCGCCGAGTGCGACCACCGCGCCCGGCGCCGTCCCCAGCAGCGCCGCCCGGTGCAGTGCGGCCGTCGCCGCCGCCCCGGCCGGGCCGACCACGGCGACCTCGCGCGGGCCGTCCGTCAGCGCCTCGGCGACGGCCAGGCCCCAGCCGATGAACCGGGGTGCCCTGGTGGCCAGTGCCCCGACGATGCCGAGCGCCCGCTCGGCGGCGGTGCGGTGGCGCGCCGAGCCGGTGTACGCGGCGTAGGTGAGCAGCGCGCCGGCGGCGGCCGTCCAGCCGGACGGGGTGGCGTTGTCGGTCGGGTCCTGGGGCCGCCGGATCAGTTCCTCGGCGTCGTCGGCGGTGTCGTACAGCGCGCCGGACGTCTCGTCGGCGAAGTGCTTGAGCACGGTGTCCAGCAGCCCGCCGGCCAGCTCCAGCCACTCCGCCTCGCCGGTCACGGCGTACAGCGCGAGGAAGCCCTCGGCGGTGTCGGCGTAGTCCTCCAGCACGCCGGCGTTGGCGCCGGCCCGGCCGTCCCGGGAGGTGCGCAGCAGCCGGCCCTCGGGGGTGAGGTGGACGGCGAGCAGCAGGTCGGCGGCGCGCTCGGCGGCCTCGACCAGGTCGGGGCGGTCGAGCAGGGCGCCGGTTTCGGCGAGTGCGGCGATGGCGAGGCCGTTCCAGGCGGCGACCACCTTGTCGTCCCGGGCGGGCGCCGGCCGCCCGGCCCGCGCTTCGAACAGCCTGGCCCGGACGCGTTCGGCCGCGGCCGGGTCCGCCGCGTCACGCAGCATCTGCAACACCGACGCCCCGTGCTCGAACGTCCCGGCCCCGGTCACCTCGTACAGCTCCGCCGCGAGCGCGCCGTCGGCCTCCCCCAGCACCTCGGCCAACTGCCCGGGCGTCCAGGCGTAGTACGCCCCCTCGGCCTGCTTCCCGGTCGCCGGGTCGAGGCTGTCGGCGTCCAGCGCCGAGGCGAACGCGCCTTCCGGGGTGCGCAGTTCGCGCAGCAGGAAGTCGGCGGTGGAGAGTGCCGTCCGCCGGGCGAGCGGGGAGCCGGTGGCCCGCCAGAGGTGCAGGTAGGCGCGGAGCAGCAGCGCGTTGTCGTACAGCATCTTCTCGAAGTGCGGGACCACCCAGCCGGCGTCCACCGAGTACCGGGCGAAGCCGCCGCCGAGCTGGTCGTGGATGCCGCCGCGGGCCATCGCCTCGCCGGTGCGGACGGCCATCTCCAGGGCTGCCTCGGAGCCGGTGCGGGCGTGGTGGCGGAGCAGGAACTCGATCACCATGGCCGGCGGGAACTTGGGCGCGCCGCCGAAGCCGCCGCGCCGGGCGTCGAAGTCCCGGCTGAGCGTGACCAGCGCCTGGTGCAGGTCCGCCTCGGCCGGCGGGTGGTGGGCGCCGGCCGAGTAGACGGAGGCCCGCTCGGCCAGGTCGGCCCGGATGCGGGTGGCCACCTCGCCGACCTCGTCCCGGCGGTCGCGCCAGGCGGCGTCGACACCTTCGAGCACCTGGCGGAAGGACGGCATCCCGTGCCGGGGCTCCGGCGGGAAGTACGTCCCGAAGTAGAACGGGTCCTTGTCGGGGGTGAGGAAGACCGTCATCGGCCAGCCGCCCTGCCCGGTCGCCGCCTGCACGGCCTCCATGTAGACGGCGTCGACGTCCGGGCGCTCCTCGCGGTCGACCTTCACCGCGACGAACCGCTCGTTGGCGTACCCGGCCAGCGCCTCGTCCTCGAAGGACTCGTGCGCCATCACGTGGCACCAGTGAATTCGTAGAAGCATAAGTGGCAGGACGCATAGCCCACACTCAAGAGGATGGGCACGTCCCGCCGCTTAGCTTCATTCATCGCCTCCTCTCCCCATGGCCACCAATCCACCGGATTGGAGGCATGCTGGAGCAGGTACGGCGACGTCGCATTGGCGAGTCGGTTCATACCGGCATCGTCGCACGATCCAGACCGCCCAGCCCAGCCTCCACGCTCGACCTCACCCAGGCACCAGTCGCGGATCGCTAGGTCATGGCGCGGCGGCGTACTGCCGTTACCGGACCCCAGGAGATCGGCCCCCGACCGGCGACGGGTTCCTCAGGTGGCCTGCGGTGACCGTCTACCACTCACCGCGGGCCGATGCGTTGGGCGGCCGAGCGGGGTCAGGTGTCGGCGGTGGGTTCCTGGCCGTGTTGGGAGGAGCGGAGTTGCTCGTTGATGCGCAGGGCTTCTTCGAGTTGGTCTTCGAGGATGACGATGCGGCAGGCGGCTTCGATGGCGGTGCCCTGGTCGACCAGGTCGCGGGCGCGCATCGCGATGCGCAGTTGGTAGCGGGAGTAGCGGCGGTGGCCGCCCTCCGAGCGCAGGGGTGTGATGAGGCCCTGTTCGCCGAGGGAGCGCAGGAAGCCGGGCGTGGTGCCGGTCATCTCGGCGGCGCGGCCCATGGTGTAGGCGGGGTAGTCGTCGTCGTCGAAGGAGTTGGGGGTGGCGGGGGTGTGGGGCCTGTCGGTCGTCGTAGTCACTGCACCTCTCTTGGTTCCTGGGGAACGCGTCGAGGGGCCCCGGCGCCGTAACGGCTCCGGGGCCCCGAAGGGGAACAACACCATCTACCGGCCTGGGCCGGGTTCCTTGTTCCGCAACTCCCCAGGCGTGGGGGTGTGCGGGGATCGCGTATGCGTGACCGGAAACCACCGTCCTCGTACTCAAAGGGGGTCTGCGGTGTCCGCCCGGGTGAATGCCTCACGGGCCGGGCGATCCTGATGGCGCTCTGTCCCTCCGTTCATCCTCTGTACGGACTGAATACTGCGAACTGCGGTACTGCCAAGCACTGGTAACGCGAACTGCTAGGTACTGCTCACACGGGTACTTCTCGGTACTGCTGAACTTCAACTACCTGGTCCGACAGCCAGCCCCGTTGCCCGTCCTGCTCACCTGCTCGGCTTGGAACCCCACTGCCGGACTCCCAGCACGCGCGCCCGCAGCCTGGCGCCTTCACTGGGATACCGCGTCCTGCGACTGCTGGTACCGCTTGACTCAACTTCACCTGCTGGTACTGCACATGCACTTACCGCGGTACCGCTCGTGGTGACCCCTGATCACTGCGGGCCACCTGGCCCGGCCGCCAGTCCTGTCGCCCTACTGCACCTGCTCTGACTTCAGGACCCTACAACCGTGCCCACCTGCGAACTTCTGCAATGCTGCCCGCCAGTTCGTGTCTGGCGGGTACCGCTTGACTGCGTCTACGAGAGAAACACTAACCACAGCCCACGGCAATGTCTACTCCAGCCAGCACAGATTTTTCAGTGTCCGAAGGGAAGGTAGTCTGCGCTCCGCAGAAGGGCGGTCCGCACCCGCGGCCCGGGACAACGAGCAGCACCACGGACGGGAGGCGACGGTGGAAGGGCCACAGACGACGCGGCCGGTGCGCACGCCCGACCCGGCCACGCGGGCGTCCGTACTGGCCGCCCTCGCCGAAGCCGTCCGTGACCGGGACCAGCGCAGCCTGCGGCGGCTGCTGGCCCGCTTCGCCGAACAGGTCACCATCACCGACCTGCACGCCCTGCGCGATGCGCTCGACCCTCGCCGCAGTCGGCGGCCAGGCCCCTCGTAGTCGGCACGCGACGGGGGCGTCGGTACTACCGTGGCACTACCACCAGTGCGGCCCCGAGTGCCAGGTGGCGCAAACGACGGCGTCACAGGCCAGGCAGATGTGCCCGGCCCAGCGCGCCGGGAACCAGCCCTGCCCCAGGCGGTCCGGCTGCCAGCGGTCGGGCACCATGGCCACGGTGCCCATGCCGCAGAGGGTCCGCGACCCCGGATCGTCCGGGCCATCCGAATCGGAGGGCGCGACGTGGACCCAGCGCACCGCCAAGGCGTCGACAGGCTCCTCGCCCACCCGCTGGATGCGCGCGTCCAGCGGCTCGATCAGTTCCAACACCACCACGATGCCCCTGGGCCAACCGTGCGCGGTCGTGCCCGTCCCTGCACGTGGCCACGGGAGCGGCCGGCAGCGGACCATGTCGGCCACCCCGTTTCGCGGGCCTCCGCCGGAGCCCGGGCCAGGAAGTAGGTCCGGGCCGGCGGACGGAGCCGCGCCCACCGGCCGCTCGATCGCGCCAGCGGGAGGTCGAGCCGCAGGGCGCGGCCGTCCGCTGGCGCGATCCGCCACTGCAGGCCAACGGGTGAGGCCGACACGGGGGGCGGGGTCACTGGGGAAGGGCGACCAGGACGCGGCCGCGGCTGCCGGCGTCGACGCGGTCATGGGCCTTGGCGATGTCCGCCAGCTCGTAACGGTCGCCGACTTCGACGGTCAGGGCGCCCACGGCGGCCGCGGCGGTCAGATCGCGTGCTGCCTGGCGTTTCGCCTCTTCGGGGAAGTCGTCGCTGCCGATCAAGCGCAGGATGACATTGTTGAACAGCAGGGGCCAGAAGGGGATCTCGGTCCGGTCCGCGCTCGTCGCGTAGGCGGCGATCACCGCGCCGTTCGCGACGACGGCGTTGTCCAGGTCGGCGTTGTCGGACAGGGACACCTCGACGACCCGGTGCACGCCCTCGGACGCGTACGCGCGGATCGCCGCCGCTGGGTCCCCCTGGTCCATGGCCACAGCGTGGGACACCACAGCCGGGTCGACCTGCGCGAGATCCGCGCCGCGCCGGACGGTGGCGAGCACCCTCGCCCCGCCCCAGCAAGCGAGCTGCGCGGCCAGGGAGCCGACCCCGCCCAGGACGCCGTGCACCAGCACGAGCTTGCCGTCGACCGGGCCGTCGGCGAACACGGCGCGGTGGGCGGTGATGCCGGGGATGCCTAGGGCCGCGCCGAGCTCGTCGCTGAGGTGGTCGGGCAGCGGGACAGCCAGATCGGCGGGTACGACGGTGTACTGGGCGGCCGTGCCGAAGGGCCGGTAGGACTGAGCGCCGTAGATCCACACCCGCTGTCCGACCCGACGCTCGTCGACCCCCTCGCCCACGGCGTCGACGACTCCGGCGGCGTCGCTGTGCGGGATCACCCGTGGGTAGGGCATAGAGGAGCCGAGCCAGCCGCGCCGCTTCTTGGTGTCACCGGGGTTGACACCGGAGACGGTGACGCGAACGCGGACCTCACCCGGGCCGGGGGTGGGGTCGGGCAGCTCGCCGACGCGCAGCACGTCGGCGGCGGGGCCCTGTCGGTCGTACCAGGACGCAAGCATGAACGGCTACCTCCGGGGCTGGTCAGCGCACAGGTTGTCCGAGCGTAGAGGGGTCCGTCTCGGCGCGCGCGGTGACTGGCTCGTCACCGTCCAGAACCTGGTGCAACCAGGCCCGTTCGGCGCTACTGATGGCGCGGGCGGTCAGCAGCATGCCGCGCCGGTAGGGGTCGGCCATGTCCTCGGCACGCAGCGGCCGGTCGCCGTCGTAGAAGAAGCTCGCCGGCTCCTCCAGGAACTCCAGTCGCCGCCGCAGCACCGCGTGCTGTTCGGCGACGTCCGGCAGGAGGGACAGGAACGCCAGTACGGTGAAGAACCGCGTGAAGTCGCTGATCTCGTGGTCGGCGGGCGTGCGCAGCCGCTTCAGCAGGTCGGTGCGCCCGGCGTCGGTCACGCTCAGTATGTAGCGGGCCGCACCCCCAGCCGGGTCCGCGCGCCGTTCCAGCAGGCCCGCCGCGGCGAGACGCTTGATCGCCGGGTACAGACTGCCGTCGCTCACCGGCCGGGTGTAGCCCGTCAGCTCCGAGAGTCGGCGGCGCAGTTCATGTCCGGGCAAAGGCCGCTCGGCCAGGAAGCCCAATATCGCTAGGTCAAGCATGACCCTATCCTCTCACATCGATTCGATGTGCACATCGAATCGATGTACTGTGGTTCTTCCGCTCGCTCGCTGCGAGGGGCAGTGCAAGAAGAGAGAGGCGGACGGACATGTCGCCGCGATCCACCGAATCCGTGATGAGTCGCTTCGTCGAGTTCATCAACACAGCTGACGAGGACCTTGCCCGTGAGGTCATCGCCCCAGATGCCGAGTTTCATGCGCCGAGCCACCCGGAACCGCTGCGGGGGCCCGAGGGCTACCTGGAGCTGATCGCGATGATGCGCGCGGGGTTCCCGGATGTCCGGTGGACTCTGGAAGAGACCGTCACCGAGGGCGACACGGTGGCCGCCCGGTTCACCATGCGCGGAACGCATCAGGGCGAGTTCTTCGGAATCCCGGCCAGCGGCAAGACCATCTCGGTCCAGGCCATGAACCTCTACTACCTGGCCGACGGAAAGATCATCAAGGAGCGGGGCCAGCCCGACCTCCTCGGGGTGATGCAGCAGATCGGTGCCGTGCCTGCGCCTTGAGAGCACAGGCCCGTCGTCGGCAGCGCCGGACGTCTACCGGCTTCCGCCGGTGCGAGGGTGGCGTGCCAGACCATGGTCCTGGCGCACCACCCTCGTCTCATGCCACCTCGCCGGTGGTCAGCTCTTCGCATCCGGTCACGACTCGGCGACCGCGAGGCCGGCGATGGCCACGAGCATCAGCGCCGCGCCGACGACCGTGGCCGCGGTGAGCCGCTCGCCGAGGAACAGGCCCTCTCTGCGGAGCTGCGACCCACCGCTGTGCCGCCGCAGTGGCGTCGTGCACGCCGTCCTGGCCACACTCGGCGGCCAGCTCATCGACGAGGAACGCTGCGACCTGGCCGCCACCCTGCCCGAACCCGCCCGCACCACCTTCGCCTCACAGATCCCCTGGACGCTCACACCTTCGTCGACACCGTCGCCGCCACCCTGGACACCACCACCGACGCCGCCTGCTGGCACACCGGCGCCGCCCTCACCAACCTCGGCGGCGAGCCCCTGACCGACCGTGTCCTGACCCAACTCCCCCACGGCTACGCACTCCTCTACGGCCGCGCCGACCTCACCGCCGCCGCCTGGCGAAGGAACAACGGCAGGTTGCGCCACGAGAGCCGCCCGTCAGGCTCACCGCACCCCTGAATCGGCCTGGATCCGGGAGTGACGCTCCACCGGCCGGCTTCCGTCCGGCGCCGGTGAGACCGGGCCGCGGGCGGTCAGTCAGGCCGCCGCGGCCGGTGCGCTTCCCAGCGTGCCTCCGCCCCAACCCGCCTCGGCCCGGATTCCCGCCCCGGCTATGGCCCGGCGGTCGGACTCGCGACCAGGCCGGTCCGATTCCAACCCCGAAGCAGGCAACCGGCCTCCTACTCAACGTCTCAGGTGTCGGAGTAGCCGAGGTCGCCGATGGTCCAACTGCTGATGTCCTCGATGGCGATGCGGTACATGCCGCCCGTGTGGGGTAGCGCGAAGTTTCCCTGCAGGATTTTCGCGCGGTGGAGGTGGAGGTGGGTGGGCCGTGCGGGCGGGCCGTCGGCGGATGGTGCGAAGAGGGCGGCGAACGGCTTCAGGTGATCCGAGGCTTGGAGGACCTCCGCCACCCGCTCCCACCACAGGGACACCGGCGCGAGCCTGCCGGTGATCACTGCGCCGGGGACCACCACGGTCAAGGACATCTGGTTGCTGTGCTCGGACTCGACCATCGCGGCGATGTCGACGAGCAGCCCGTCAGGGTTCGACATGATTCCCAGATTAGGACACGGCAGCCGGGGTCCGGGAGTCCACCCGGGACAGTGACCGCGACGCGTTCGGGTGTGCCGCCGGTCTACGCGGCCAGGCTTCGACCGGCGCCCGCTGCCGCGAGCACCGGCCGGCTGCGACGCGGCGCACGGCAGGACGGCAGGCCCGCGAGGGCTGGGCTGGTGCCAGGACCGTGCCGACCCGCGGTGACGAGCAACTCGGTTCCAAGGGCGACGACGGTAAAGCCCGCGGCGTCGAGGACCTCCGACAGGGCCAGGGTGAGTGCGTTGCGGATGCCGCGGAACTCGGTGCGCCCGGCGGCGTCGGCGGGATGCGGGGAGGCCGCGACGATTCCAGCGCCCACATGACCGGCGTACAGCCGACATTGACTGATCGTCATGTGCCGTTCCGGCTATCGCCGGTACCGCGCCGGGCTGAGGCCGCAGGGCCCTTCGACATAGCCGTCGGGACCAATGGCCGGGGTGCGTGCCCCCTGGCTGGTGCACCGAGGCGCGGTGCGCCGTCGCCTCGGTGCAGGGTCCGCCCGCGAGTGGTGCAGCGTGGTTGGCAGAGTGGCCCCGGCCTGCTGCGGGACGTCCGGGGTCAGAGTTTGAACAGCGCGGTGTACGGCTGGGTGATGCGTTCCTGCCGTGACCCGAAGTCGACGAGTACGGCAATGTCACTGTCGCCTTCGACGCCGATGGCCCGGCCGAGGCCGTACCTGTCGTGGGTGACGCGGTCGCCCACGGCGAACCGCTTGAGCGGCGCCTGGACCCGGGCCTTGAAGGGGCTGGTGGGCAGGGGGCGGCGGACTGCTGCTGATTTCGTCATTCCTTCGAGTATGCACCGGAAAGCGCGGGGGCGGGCCCTTTTGGCGGCACTCGAATGTGGACGGGTCGGAATTCGAATCGTGCCGTCCACCGTCTCCGCCGGTGCCGTTGACGGGACTGACCCAGGGCCGGAGTGGTGGGAGTCCGCGCGGCGCGCGTCGGGGCTCGCCCGCGTCGCACTGCCGACGGAGCCGCCACTTCGGGCAGAGCGCCATGCTGTCAACCAGCCTGTTCACAAGGCGTGTTGACGCCCCTGGCGGCTCGGCGGCGGCGGGCCTCCGGGGAGGGCCCTGCGAAACCGGGGAAGAAATAATCCACCACAGAAGGCCGGGGCCTGCTAGAGTCTTCTTAGTTGCAGTAGTGGTTCCCATGAACTTTGTGTGCGCCTGCTGATGTATCGCAGGCGCATTTTTGTTTGCCCGGCTCTTCCCCGGGTGGGTCATCATCGCGGCACTCGGAGTCCGCACAGTGCGGACTCCGGACAGCCCCTTGAAGGAGAATTTTTTTATGGCTAATGGCACTGTGAAGTGGTTCAACGCGGAAAAGGGCTTCGGCTTCATCGAGCAGGAGGGTGGCGGCCCGGACGTCTTCGCCCACTACTCGAACATCAACGCCAACGGCTTCCGTGAGCTGCTTGAGGGCCAGAAGGTCGAGTTCGACGTCACGCAGGGCCAGAAGGGCCCGCAGGCCGAGAACATTCGTCCGCTGTAGTTTTTCTGCCATGGCACCCGCCTAGCAGCGAGGGGCCCGCACCGCGTACATGCCCGGTGCGGGCCCCTCGGCATTGCGTCACGACGCACATCCCCGGCCGTTCAGGCCCCCTGGCTTCGCCACTGGCAGCCATCCCCACGCGAGACGCCAAGCGCCGCGTCCGGATCGGCGCCCTGCCGTGAGACTTCACGGTTCGAGGTTCGCGCTCCCGCCGATATCGGTGAGCGCCGACCGCAGGTGACGTGCCGCACGGTTCTACCGTCCACGCTCCGCCCGTCACACTTCTGGCCCGTTCCCTTGCGGTCTCCGCCGGCGCCCCTGCGCTGCGGAGCCTTCCTCGTGACGTGCCGCCCTGAGGAAGGTTTCCCGCATGAACCGCTCCAGTCGCTCCTCGTACCAGAACGCCAACTCCCGCTCCGGCGCCGCCTACCGGTCCCGCTCCGGCGGCAGTTCCTTCTACGGCGACCGGCCTGCCGGCGGCCGGAACTCCTCCGGGCGCAGTGCCCGTCAGGGCTCCTCCCCGCAGGGTGAGTTCGCGATGCCGGTAAGTACCACCCCGGCGCTGCCGGCCGTCGAGTCGTTCGACGAACTGGACATGCCCAAGGCGCTGCTGTCGGTGCTGACCCGCCAGGGCGTCACGGCTCCGTTCCCGATCCAGGCTGCGACGCTGCCGAACTCGCTGGCCGGACGTGACGTGCTCGGCCGTGGCCGCACCGGCTCCGGCAAGACCATCGCGTTCGGTCTCGCGGTGCTGGCCCGCATCGCCGGGCAGAAGGCCGAGCCGCGTCGGCCGCTGGCGCTCGTGCTGGTCCCCACCCGTGAGCTCGCGCAGCAGGTCACCGACGCGCTCACCCCCTTCGCCCACGCGGTGCGCCTGCGGATGGCGACCGTGGTGGGCGGGATGTCGATCGGGCGCCAGGCGCAAGCGCTGAACCGCGGCGCCGAGGTCGTGGTGGCCACCCCCGGCCGGCTCAAGGACCTGATCCAGCGCGGCGACTGCCAGCTCGACGGCGTCGCGGTGACCGTCCTGGACGAGGCCGACCAGATGGCAGACATGGGCTTCCTTCCGCAGGTCACCGAGCTCCTCGACCAGGTCGCCGAAGGCTGCCAGACGATGCTGTTCTCCGCCACCCTGGACCGCAACGTCGACCGGCTGGTGCGCCGCTTCCTCAAGGACCCGGTCACCCACTCGGTGGACCCGTCCGCGGGAGCGGTCAGCACCATGGAGCACCACGTGCTGCACGTGCAGAACTTCGACAAGAACGCCACGATCGCGCACATCGCCTCACGTGACGGCGGGGTGATCATGTTCATCGACACCAAGCACGGCGCCGACCGCCTGGTCCTCGACCTGCTCGCCAACGGCGTGAAGGCGGCGGCGTTGCACGGCGGCAAGTCCCAGCCCCAGCGCACCCGCACCCTGGAGCAGTTCCGCACCGGCCAGGTCACCGCGCTGATCGCGACCAACGTCGCCGCGCGCGGCATCCACGTCGACGGGCTCGACCTGGTCGTCAACCTGGACCCGCCGGCCGACCACAAGGACTACCTGCACCGCGGCGGCCGCACCGCCCGGGCGGGCGAGTCCGGCACCGTCGTCACCCTGGTCCTGCCGAACCAGCGCCGTGAGATGGCCCGGATGATGACCACCGCCGCCATCACCCCCGTCACCACCAGGGTCAGCGCCGGCGACGAGGACCTGGCCCGCATCACCGGCGCCCGCGTGCCCACCGGCATCCCCACCGTGATCGCCGACCCCGTCGTCGAACGCCCGCGCCGCGGCACCTCCACGAGCCGCAGCCGCCGCAGGCGCCCCGCCTACGCAGGAGTCGACACCCACGCGACCACCACGGGCCGCGACAACCAGGGCTCCTCCGGCCGCCGCCGTGCACCGAGGCGCGTCGCCCTCGCAGCCTAGAACGTACGTGTGGGCCTGGACCGCCCTCGCGGTCCAGGCCCACACGGCCCGCCGATGCGGAGCCGACGCCACAGTGCGCTCCGACGGCCCCGCAGGCAGGCCGTCCCGCCAGCAGTGCCCCGACACCGCCGGCCCCGGCGGAAGCGACACCAAGGAGTCCGCCGTGACCATCACCCTCGAACGCCCCGCGACCACCGCCACGGTCGGCGACCTCATGAAACACCCCGAGCTGCAGATCAGCGACGACGTCATGGTCGACACGGCGGTCGACATCCTGCGCAGCTCCGGCGCCGACCACCTCCTGGTCCGCGACGACGACGGCCGCTGCGCGGGGGTGCTGACCCGCCTGCACCTCGCCCCGTTCCAGGCCCGCTCCTGGTACACCGAGCGGACCCCGGTGCGCGACATCGTCCTCGACCGTGCCCCGTTCGCCACCCCCGCCATGCCCGCCACCACCGCGGCCGCCGCCATGCGCGCCCGCAGCCTGGCCGTGTGGCCGGTAGTGGACCACGACGGCCACGCCATCGGCCTGCTCATCCTTTAGACCTTGTCCTACGTGGTGAGCTTCCGCTCGGGCCACCGCCCGCAAAGCGGTCGGCCGGCCTGACGGCCCGCGTACGGGGGGCGCACTCCAACGGGGCGGCGAGCCGTCGTACCGGGCGGCCCGGAACCCGCCCGCGCCGGCGAGGCAGGGTGTCGGGCGGCCGGGCCGGTGGAGAACGGTCGGCCGGCGACCAGAGCTTGGGGGTGCCCGCTTCCGGGGCGGCCGGCGGTGTGCGGCTGTCGCCCACCGCGGGCCGATGCGGTTTGGCGGACGGGCAGGTGGGTCAGGTGTCGGCGGTGGGTACCTACCCGTGCTGGGAGGAGCGGAGCTGCTTCGCCCGTCCTGCTCAACCGCTCGGCTGATGTCCGCGGACTCATGCTTAAGGTGCCAGTCACTGCCACCAGTGGCAGGCGGCGTAGCCGACGGACAGCAGCACCGGCACCCCCCGCCGGCGTGCCTCCTCGAACGCCTCGGGGCCCCACGGCCACCAGTCCACCGGGTTCTCGGCGTGCTGGAGCAGGTAGGGCGAGGTCGCGTCCGCGAGACGGTTCGGCATGCCCCCATCCTTGCGCATCGGCGCGTGGGCGGGGGCGCGGTCTCACTCCTTCGGCGTCTCCGGCTCCTCGACGAAGTCGACGCGCTTGAACTGCTTGTTCATCGACTTGGCCAGGAACCAGGTGGCCACGCCGAGGGCGGCGAAGACGACGAAGCCCAGCAGGCCGGGGGTCACCTTGGTCTCGTCGAGGGCGAGCTCGGCGGCGAGGTGGGTGAGGTTCACGGGGGCGCTCATATCTCTATGGTGGCCCGGCTCACGGGGAGCCGGGCCATCGGGGGTGGGTCAGTCGCGCGTGTCGGCGGCCTCGGCCGCCAGGGTGGGGGTGCGCAGGCCGGCGAACAGGTCGTCCTCCGGCAGGTCGGCGTCGATCAGGGTGCGGGAGAGCTCGTAGTCCTCGGTCGGCCAGACCTCGCGCTGGACGTCGAGCGGCACCCGGAACCAGGGGCCGTCGGGGTCGATCTGGGTGGCGTGCGCGATCAGCGCCCGGTCCCTGGTCTCGAACCAGTCGTCGCAGCGGACCCGGGTGGTGATCTCGCGCTCCTTGCGGCCGCTCTTCTCCCACCCCTCGATCCACTCGCCGTAGGGCGACTCGTGGCCGTGCTCGGTGAGGTACGCGTGCAGCGCGCGGATCCGGCCCATCGGGAAGCCGTGGTTGTAGTAGAGCTTCAGCGGCTGCCAGGGCTCGCCGGCGTCCGGGTAGGCGTCCGGGTCACCGGCGGCGTCGAAGGCCAGCATGGTGATCTTGTGGGTCATGATGTGATCCGGGTGCGGGTACCCGCCGTTCTCGTCGTAGGTCGTGATGACCTGCGGCTTGAACTCGCGGATCAGCCGGACCAGCGGCTCGGCCGCCTCCTTGACGTCCTGCAGGGCGAAGCAGCCGTCGGGCAGCGGGGGCAGCGGATCGCCCTCCGGCAGGCCCGAGTCGACGAAGCCCAGCCAGGCCTGCTTGACCCCGAGGATCGCGCGGGCCTCGTCCATCTCCTTGCGCCGGACCTCGTGGATGTTCTCCTCGATCTCCGGCTTCCCCTGAAGCTTCGGGTTGAGGACCGACCCGCGTTCCCCCCCTGTGCAGGTGGCCACGAGCACGTCCACCCCCTGGTCGACGTACATGGCCATGGTGGCCGCGCCCTTGCTGGACTCGTCGTCCGGGTGGGCGTGCACCGCCATCAGTCGCAACTGCTCAGTCAACGCCTGCGTTCCTTCCACAATGTCTGGGCTCCCGCGAAGTCCGGTCTGCCCACCGTCTGAGCCGCTCGGTTCGGGACCGCGTCACCGCGGGACCGGCCGCCGAGTGCGCCGCGGCACCACGTCGCCACGCCGCCGACACGGCCGAGCCCCGCCCCCGCCGGACCGGCCGCGGGCGTGCCCCTCCTATAGTGACGGACTGGAGGAGCGTCGCATTCCCCGCACCACCCAGGCGGGCCTCCAGGAGAGGACTGAGTTCGATGAGCTCTGGCACCACCACCGCCGCGCAGCCGCCCGAGGGGCGCTACGGCCGGCGCGGCGACCGCGAGGCCGACCGCCGTCTCAAGGTGGTGGGCGCGGTCTGCGGCGTGCTGGCGCTGGGCCTGCTGGCCTGGCTGGGCGGCTCCTACCTGATCCGCGAGACCACCATCAACGGCACCGTCCCGTCCTTCGAGGCGGTCTCGGACAGCGAGATGAAGCTGCACCTGGCGGTGCGCAAGAGCGACGGCACGGCGGGCAGCTGTACCGTCCGCTCGCAGGGCGAGGACGGCGCGGTGGTCGGGGTGGCCGACTTCCCCGTCCCGAAGGACGGCTCCAGCTACGACGACACCGTGAGCCTGCGGACCACCGCCCGCGGCACCACCGCCGAGCTGCTGGGATGCACGCCGGCGAAGTAATGACTGGCGATCGCGGCTCGCCCGGGCGCATATTCGATCTGGAGAGCGGGAATCCGTAGAGGAGTCCTGCCGCACCCGTCCTGTACACCTCGGCGCAATGCCGTCGTCAATGGCGCGCCAACGACTCTCCCGCTTGTCGGCGGGAGTTGTTAGGCTCGTGGTTTCGCCCCTTCCGCACCAAGAGGTACGGGAGCGGGCGTTGCTTTGTAGTTACGACCGATATCTCCACCGACATCTCCACCACCACCCTGCTGACGACTCACACCCTCAGCACAGCCCCAGCACCTACGAGGAGCACCCGTGACCCAGACCAGCGACCACGTGACCTGGCTCACTCAGTCCGGCTACGACCAGCTCAAGGCCGAGCTGGACCACCTGACCGGCCCCTGGCGCATCGAGATCGCCCAGAAGATCGAGGCGGCGCGCGAAGAGGGTGACCTCAAGGAGAACGCCGGCTACCACGCGGCCAAGGAGGAGCAGGGCAAGCAGGAGCTGCGGATCCGCCAGCTCACCCAGCTCCTGGAGCGCGCCAAGGTCGGCGAGGCCCCGGCGGACTCGGGCGTGGTGGCCCCGGGCATGGTCGTCACGGTCGCCTTCGACGGCGACGAGGACGACACCATGACCTTCCTGCTGGGCTCGCGCGAGATGGCCGGCAGCGACGACCTGGACGTCTACTCCCCGCAGTCGCCGCTGGGCCGCGCCATCGACGGCAAGAAGATCGGCGAAGAGGCGACGTACGAGCTGCCGAACGGCAAGCAGGCCTCGGTCACGATCACCGAGGTGAAGCCGCACAACGGCTGACCCGCCGACACACCGAGGGCGGCCGTGGAGGGAAATCCACGGCCGCCCTCGCGTGTGCCCGACGGGCGTCAGCCCACGGCGGAGCGGTACTTGCGCACCGACAGCCAGGAGAAGACGGCGGTGATCAGCAGCGACCAGAGCACCGACATCAGCACGGCGTGCTGCATCGGCCAGGCGCTGTCCACCGGGCCGACCTGGTTGCCGAAGAGGTCGCGGCAGGCCTGCACGGTGGCGCTGAACGGGTTCCAGTAGGCGATGCCCTGGAGCCAGCCCGGCATCGAGCTGATCGGCACGAACGCGTTGGAGATGAAGGTCAGCGGGAAGAGCCAGATCAGCCCGGCCGAGGTGGCCGCTTCGGGGCTGCGCACCGAGAGGCCGATCAGCGCGCCGATCCAGGAGAAGGCGTAGCCGAGCAGGAGCAGCAGCCCGAACGCGCCCAGCGCGCTCAGCACCCCCTCGTGGATCCGCCAGCCGACCGCCAGCGCCACCAGCGCCAGCACGACGAGCGTGAACGCGGTCTGGCAGAGGTCCGCCAGGGTGCGGCCGACCAGGACGGCCGAGCGGGCCATCGGCAGCGAGCGGAACCGGTCCACCAGGCCCTTGGTCATGTCCTCCGCGATGCCGGCGGAGGCGCCGGCGGTGGCGAAGGTGACGGTCTGGGCGAAGATGCCGGCCATCAGGAACTGGATGTACGTGTCGGAGCTGGCCTGCGTCCCGGGGATCTGGATGGCCCCGCCCATGACGAACGAGAACAGCAGCACGAACATCACCGGCTGCATGAGCCCGAACACCACGATCTCGGGTATCCGGGTCATCCGGCGAAGGTTGCGCTTGGCGACCACCCAGGAGTCGTGCAGGGTGGCGGCCACGCCGTGGCGCTGCTTGGGTATCGCCCCGCCGATGGCGTGCTCGGTGGCGGTCGTCATCTCACAGCTCCTTGCCGGCCGGGACGGCCTGCTTGTCGGGGCCCCGGCCGTCCTCGCCGCCCGTGCCGTCGTCGTCGCCCCTGCCGGCCTGGCCCTTGGCGCGGCCGCCGCGGCCCCGGCCGCCCTTGCCGGTGGCGCCGTTCTCCTCCTCCTCGACCTCGGTGATGTGGCCGGTGAGCGAGAGGAAGACGTCGTCCAGGGTCGGCCGGCGCAGGCCGATGTCGTCGATCTCGATCGAGCGGGCGTCCAGCTCGCGGATGGCGTCCGCGAGCACCCGGGCACCGCCGCTGACCGGCACGGTGATCTTCCGGGTGTTCTTCTCGACGGCCGGCTCGCCCAGGGCGTACTCCGAGAGCGCGGCGATCGCGTCGCCGACCAGGTCGGCGCGGTGCACCACGACCTCGATCCGCTCGCCGCCGATCTGCGCCTTGAGCTGGTCGGCGGTGCCGCGGGCGATCACCCGGCCGTGGTCGACCACGGCGATGTCGTGGGCGAGGCGGTCGGCCTCCTCCAGGTACTGGGTGGTGAGCAGCAGCGTGGTGCCCTGTTCGACCAGGGTCTCGATGACCTCCCAGAGCGCGAGCCGGTTGCGCGGGTCGAGGCCGGTGGTCGGCTCGTCCAGGAACATCACCGGCGGGCGGACGACCAGGGCGGCGGCGAGGTCGAGCCGGCGGCGCATACCGCCGGAGTAGGTCTTGGCGGTGCGGTCCTTGGCCTCGGTGAGGCTGAACCACTCCAGCAGCTCCAGCGCCCGCGCCTTCGCCTCGCGGGCGGTCATCTGGTAGAGCTCGCCGACCATCTGCAGGTTCTCGAAGCCGGTGAGGTACTCGTCGACGGCGGCGTACTGGCCGGAGAGCCCGATCAGGCTGCGGACCTTGTTGGGGTGTTTGAGCACGTCGATGCCGGCGACCGTCGCGCGGCCGGAGTCGGGTCGGAGCAGGGTGGTGAGGACGCGCACGGTGGTGGTCTTGCCGGCGCCGTTCGGGCCGAGCAGCCCGAGCACCGTGCCCTCGGGGACGTCGAGGCTGACGCCGTCCAGGGCTCGTACGTCGCCGAAGGTCTTCACCAGGTTCTCGGCTTGGATGGCTGGCGCCATGGGCCTGCCTCATCTCCTCGGACGATATGAGCGATCTGTCCACTCTGCCCCGGATTCGGGCACGCGGGCGACTCGATTTTCGGCCGCACGGCGACAGAACGCGATGTATCGCGAGTCTGGCAGCACGCGATATATCGCGTCAAGGCATACGGCTCCGCCATGGTGACAGAGGTCACTGACAATTCCCGGGCCGGCGCGAGCCGCCGAACCTACGGGGAGACGACGTACCCCGCGTCCCGCAGCTCACCGAGCACCGCCGCGCAGTGCTCCGGCCCCTTGGTCTCCAGGTGGAGGTCCACCTCGACCTCGGTCAGCCCCAGCTGCGGGTCGATCCGCACGTGCGCCACGTCCAGCACATTGGCGTCCACCCGGGTCAGCACCCCGAGCAGGTCCGCCAGCGAACCCGGCTTGTCCGCCAGCCGCACCCGCAGCGACAGGTAGCGGCCGGCCGCCGCCAGGCCGTGCCGCAGCACCCGCTGCATCAGCTGCGGGTCGATGTTGCCACCGGAGAGCACCGCCACCACCGGGCCCTCGAAGGAGTCCGGCTGCTCCAGCAGCGCCGCCACCGGGCTGGCCCCGGCCGGCTCCACCACCAGCTTCAACCGCTCCAGGCCCAGCAGCAGGGCGCGCGAGAGCGAGTCCTCGGAGACCGTCCGGACGCCGTCCGCCAGGGTGTTGACCACCTCGAACGGGATGTCCCCGGGCCGGCCGACCATGATCCCGTCCGCCATGGTGGCGAAGTGCTCCAGCGTCACCGGCCGCCCGGCCGCCAGCGAGGGCGGGTACGCGGCCGCGCCCGCCGCCTGCACCCCGATCACCCGCACGTCCGGGCGGAGCGGCTTCACCGCCGCCGCGATCCCGGCCAGCAGCCCGCCGCCGCCCACCCCGACCAGGATGGTGCGCACCTCCGGGCACTGCTCCAGGATCTCCAGGCCGACGGTGGCCTGGCCGGTGACCACGTCCCAGTGGTCGAAGGGGTGGATGAACACCGCGCCGGTCGCCTCCGAGTACCGCTGCGCAGCCTGCAGGGCCTCGTCCACATTGGCGCCGTGCAGCCGGACCTCGGCGCCGTACTCGCGGGTCGCCGCGACCTTGGGCAGCGGCGCGGCCACCGGCATGAAGACCGTCGAACGGACCCCGAGCAGCGACGCCGCCAGCGCCACCCCCTGGGCGTGGTTGCCGGCGCTCGCCGCGACCACCCCGCCGGCCCGCTGCACCGGCGAGAGTCCCGCGATCCGCACGTACGCCCCGCGCAACTTGAACGAGCCGGTGCGCTGGAGGTTCTCGCACTTCAGGTGGACCGGCGCGCCGATCATCGCGGACAGGTGCCGGCTGCCCTCCATCGGCGTCACCCGGGCGACCCCGGCGAGCATCTTCTGGGCGCCGCGGACATCGTCGATGGTGATCGGCCAGCTGTGCATACCTCCAGCCTACGGTGGGTGACACCGCCAACCCGGGATGTCGGGACTGTTCCCGGGCCCGCCCGGCCCGCGTACGCTGCTGGTCCTGAGCCTCCCTCACCGCACGACGATCGTGAGCCGCGATGACGACGACCTCGCCCCAGGCCACCGACCGCACCGACCCCGTGCACACCCAACTCCAGTACCAGCTGGCGGTGTTCGCCCGGCGAATGGAACAGGTCCGCAGCTCCGACGCGGTGGGCGCGCTGGACCGGGCCGCCTATCTGCTGCTCGACCGGCTGGAACGGCACGGGCCCGTCAACGTCAAGGCCCTGGCCGACGCGCTCGGCGTCGACTCCTCCACCGTCACCCGGCAGGTCGCCCCGCTGGTCGCGGCCGGGCTGGTCGGCCGGGTCCAGGACCCTGCCGACCGCCGTGCCGTCCGACTCGCACTGACCCCGGTCGGCACCCGGCGGCTGGCCGAAGTCAGCGCCGGGCGGGCCGAGTTGGCCCGCCGACTGATGGCCGACTGGCCGCCCGAGGAGCAGCGCGCGTTCTGCGCCCTGCTGGCCCGCTTCAACCACTCCATGGAGTCGTACACCGCGGGCCGGCAGGGCGACTAGCCGCTACTTGCCGAGCGCCTGCGTGAGGTCGGCCAGCAGGTCGTCGATCGACTCGATGCCGACCGAGACGCGCACCAGGTCGGCGGGCACCTCCAGGGCGGAGCCGGCCACCGAGGCGTGGGTCATCCGGCCCGGGTGCTCGATCAGCGACTCGACGCCGCCCAGCGACTCGCCGAGGGTGAACAGCTGCGCGCGGTTGCAGACCTCGACCGCCGCCTCCTCGCCACCGTTGACCCGGAACGACACCATGCCGCCGAACGCCTTCATCTGCTTGGCGGCGATGTCGTGGCCGGGGTGCTCGGGCAGGCCCGGGTAGAGCACCTGGCTCACCTTGGGGTGGCCCACCAGCAGCTCGGCGACCTTCTCCGCGTTCGAGCTGTGCCGGTCCATCCGGACACCCAGGGTCTTGATGCCGCGCAGCACCAGCCAGGCGTCGAACGGGCCCGACACCGCGCCCATCGCGTTCTGGTGGTACGCGACCTCCTCACCGAGGGCGGCGTCGGCCAGCACCAGGGCGCCGCCGACGACGTCCGAGTGGCCGCCCATGTACTTGGTGGTCGAGTGCACGACCGCGTCCGCGCCCAGCGAGATCGGCTGCTGCAGGTACGGGCTGGCGAAGGTGTTGTCCACCACCAGCAGCGCGCCGGCGCCGTGCGCGATCTCGGCGAGCGCGGCCAGGTCGGTGATGCCCAGCAGCGGGTTGGACGGCGTCTCCACCCAGACCGCGCGGGTGTTCGGGCGCAGCGCCTCGCGGACGGTCGAGAGGTCCTGGGTGTTGGCGACGGAGAACTCGACGCCCCAGCGGGTCAGCACCTTGGCGAAGAGCCGGAAGGTGCCGCCGTAGGCGTCGTTGGGGATCACGATGTGGTCGCCCGGCTTGAGGATGGTGCGAAGAAGGGTGTCCTCCGCGGCCAGGCCGGAGGCGAAGGCGAGCCCGCGCGCGCCGCCCTCCAGCGCCGCGAGGCACTCCTCCAGCGCGGTGCGGGTCGGGTTGGCGCTACGGCTGTACTCGTAGCCGCCCCGCAGGCCGCCCACCCCGTCCTGCTTGTAGGTGGACACCTGGTAGATCGGCGTGACGACGGCCCCGGTCTGGGGGTCTGCTTCCTGACCCGCGTGGATGGCGAGAGTCTCGAAGCCCTGGGGAAGCTGGTGCTCGGTCATGCCTCCGAGCGTAGTGGGCGAATGCCGGGGTGCCTTCCGGAATCCCCGGCGCCCGCGGAATCCGGGGGCGGCCGTCCGCGTTGCAACCTGCGCCACCCTTGCCACCTTTTCCGACCAGCTGGAGCAGGCCGTGCTGTTCAACCGCCACAAGACTTCGCTCGTCCCGGCCGGCCAGGCGCTGCCCGGCCGGGAGACGCCGGCCTTCGCCCTGCGCGAGCCGCACACCGTACTCGGCCACCCGCTCGCCGGGCCGTACCCGGAGGGGCTGGAGGTGGCCGACTTCGGACTGGGCTGCTTCTGGGGCGCGGAGCGGACGTTCTGGCGCCTGCCCGGCGTCTGGACGACGCTGGTCGGCTACCAGGGCGGGTACACCCCCAACCCGACGTACGAGGAGGTGTGCAGCGGGCTGACCGGGCACACCGAGGCGGTCCGGGTGGTCTTCGACCCGGCGGTGATCCCGTACGAGCGGCTGCTGAAGACGTTCTGGGAGGCGCACGACCCGACCCAGGGCAACCGGCAGGGCAACGACGTCGGCACCCAGTACCGCTCCGCCGTCTACACCCACTCGCCGGCCCAGGCTTCGGCCGCAGTCGCCACCCGGGACGCCTTCCAGCCGGCCCTGACCGCGCTCGGCCTGGGCCCGGTCACCACCGAGATCGCCCCGGCCGGCCCGTTCTACCCGGCCGAGCCGTACCACCAGCAGTACCTGTCCGACGCCAAGAACCCGAACGGCTACTGCGGGCTCGGCGGCACCGGCGCCAGCTGCCCGATCGGCGTCGCCCGCACCCCGCAGGACTGACCGCAGCGCGGATGCTCCCGTCCGGGCGCAGACTGAAGGGACCAGCAGGCCGGCCCCTGTCACCGAGCTCTGGTGGCAGGGGCCGGCCCCGTCCCGAGGAGTACCGATGGCCGGCCTCATCCGCAGGAACTTCGACGACCAGGCCGAGGAGGTCCGCCCCTTCGAGGCGGGCATGGGAGAACTGCGCCTGGTCAACCTGGAGGGCGGCGCCGTCGGGCGGGCGGTCTTCCAGCCCGGCTGGCGGTGGTCCCAGCACATCAAGCCGATCGCCGGCACCGACAGCTGCCAGGCCTCCCACCTGGGATATGTGATCTCCGGCCGGATGAAGATCGTGATGGACGACGGCGAGGAGGCCGAGTACGGCCCCGGTGACTTCATGATCTGCCCGCCCGGCCACGACGCCTGGGTGGTGGGCGACGAGCCCTGCGTCGCCCTCGACTGGCAGGGCTTCGTCGACTACGCCAAGCGCTGAGCCGCGGGCCGGCCCGGGCTCACCGCGCCCGCCGGACTTCGTGCATGAAGCAGCCGAACTGCAGCGCGCGGACGTGCACCACGGCCACCTCCGGGTCGGCGAGCAGGGCGGCGGCGGCCGCCTCGGCGGTCTCGGGGGAGACGGGCACGCCGCCCAGGATGCGGCCCCGGCGGTCGTACGCCCGCAGCACCCGGTCGCCGGTGTGCAGCGCGGACGGCCAGTCCGGGCCCGCGCCGGCACACGGACCGTCGTGCACGAAGACCGGGCCGACCTCGTCGTACGGGCCCGGGTCGGCCCCGGTCTCGGCGGCCCAGCGCCGGAGCGGGGCGTAGCCGACGAGGGCGATCCGGTCGCCGGGCAGCGCCCGGGTGAGGCAGCAGCGCAGCGGGGCGCCGCCGGTCTCGTCGGTCGAGCGGACGGGCGGGCGCCCCGCGTCGTCGCGCACCAGCAGGGATCGGTGGACGGCCGGGTCGACGGGGCGGACGGCCGGAGCGGGTGTGGTGGTTGTCGTCATAGGTCCACCCTGCCGCCGGGGCCGCGGCTGGTCCGGCGGGTTTCGGCCGTCGCGCTCGGGCGCCGCCGCAAGGTTCGGTCCACCCGGGGAGAGTCCTCGGCGAAGCGACTCAGAGCGCCCGGCAGGCTCGGGCCCCGCGGCGGGCTCAGACCGCGCTGCCGGCCTTCCACGCGGCCCAGCCCAGGTTCCAGCCGTTCAGGCCGTTGGACGGTTCGACGGTCTTGTCACCGGAGTTCACGACCTCGACCACGTCGCCGATCATCGAGCTCTTGTAGAACTTGTAGCCGTCCGCGCTCTGGTCCTGCCCGCCCTTGGCGTCCTTCAGGCCGACGCAGCCGTGGCTGGTGTTCTGGCCGCCGAAGATCGACGCCGGGGACCAGTAGTTGCCGTGGATGAAGGTGCCGGAGGTGGTGAGCCGCTGGGCGTGCGGCACGTCGGCGATGTCGTACTCGCTGCCGAGGCCGACGGTCTGGGAGTTCATCCGGGTCTGCTGGTACTGCTCGGAGATGACCATCTTGCCGCCCCAGGTGCGATAGTCCGGCGCACCGCCGGAGATCGCGTAGACGGCGCTGACCTGGCCGTCGGTGGTGACGGTGAGCTTCTTGGTGGCGAGGTCGGCGACGCTGGTCTGCGCGCGGCCGATGGTGAAGCGGACGTCCTTGGACTGGGTGCCGTACACGCCCTTCGCGCCCTGGACGTCCTTGAGCCGGAGCTTGATGGTGACCTTGGTGCCCTTGGCCCAGTATTCCTGCGGCCGGAAGTCGAGGCGGGTGCTGGAGAACCAGTGCCCGACGATCTCGACGCCCGGCTCGGCTATGACGGTGATCGCCTGCTGGACGGTCTTGCGGTCGGTGACCGGCTTGCTGAAGTTGATCGAGACCGGCATGCCGACGCCGACGGTGGAGCCGTCCTCGGGGGTGAAGTAGCCGACGAAGGTGTTGGCGGGGGTCGCCGTGGTGAAGGTGGCGTTGGCGTCCGCCTCCAGCTTGTCCTTGTCGGTGGCCGAGGCGGTGACGGTGTACTTGGTGCCGCTGGCCGGTGCGGTGGCGGAGGTCCAGCCGGTGCCGTCCGAGGAGAGCTCGCCGGCCAGTGCCCTGCCGGTGGAGTCGGTGACCTTGACCGTGCCGAGGGTGCCGCCGGTGACGGTGACCTTGACCGGGTCGCTGAAGCTGGCGGCGGTGGCGCCGTCGGCGGGGGTGACGGTGATGACGGCCACCGAGGTCTTCGGCGAGCTGCTCGCGCTCGCGGCGTTCCCGCCGCCGGAGCCGGTCCCCGTGCCCGGGGAGGTCCCGCCGCCCGCGTTGCCGCTCTCGCCGCTCTTGGCGTCGTTGCAGGCCGCCAGCAGCAGGACCGGCGCACCGATCAGGCCGGCCAGCACGCCACGCCGGCTCCAGTTGTTTCCGCCTGTCCGTCCCTGCCCGTCCCGTGCCGTCACGTCGCGTTCTCCCTGCTGATCATCCCGGGCATTACGGATACAGAAACGCAAACTACCCCTTCACGGTTCCATCACCGACGGAAATCGATCGTATGAGATGACCCAACTTCCCACCAAATATGGACAAAACGCCCGGCCTGCGCGCAGCAGACCGGGCGGTCACCAACCGTGACGGAGGTGGGCGGCGGAGCGGTGACTACTCGGCGGACTCCTCCACCGTGTACTCGTCCCAGCCCTCGCCCTCGGGGTCGAACTCGGTCTGCGCGGACTCCCACGTCGCCGAGGCGAGCTCCACGCCCGGGACGTCGCCGAGCAGGGCGACCGGGTCGATGAAGTGGGCGAGCGAACCCGACGGGTCCACCTCGATGGCCTCGACGGACTGGGTGCGCTCCTCGTCGTCGAGGTACTCGTCGTCGGCCACCTGCTTCAGGGCGGCCGCCTTGAGCGCCCCCTCGTCGGTGATCTCGGCGATGAGCTCGATGCTGAGCCGGACGTAGCGCGGGGCGTCCTGGCCGGTCGTTTCAGTGCTGGTCATGCGTGCGAGCGTACGGGAAACGGGCCCCGGAAACGGACCCGAGCACCCCGGAGGCGAGCAGGCGAGCCCTGCCCCGAGCACACCGGAGGCGAGCGGGCGAGACCCCGCCCCGAACCGAAGGGGCGCGCCGGCGCCGAAAGAGAGAAGCGAGGACGCCGCGAGGAACGAGCGGCGTTGGAGCGCCGACCGTCGGCACCGGGCCCGAGCGCCCCGGAGGCGAGCGGGCGAGCCCCGCCCCGAACCGAAGGGACGCGCCGGCGCCGAAAGAGAGAAGCGAGGACGCCGCGAGGAACGAGCGGCGTTGGAGCGCCGACCGTCGGCACCGGGCCCGAGCGCCCCGGAGGC
>NZ_JBVJCO010000018.1:120405-164307 GCF_055588525.1 Kitasatospora sp. NPDC041988 | reverse complement strand
GGGAAGTGATGTTTCTAGGGATTGGCCGCCCCGGGACCGTCCGCGCTGATGCGTGTCCGGTGCTCCCTGCCGAGCGACTAGAGAACACTACGCCCACTCGGCCTCTCAGGCAAAGCCCGGCCCGGACAAGAACCCGAGCAGGTCGAACGCCCCCGGTGAGGGCAGCGCCCTGCGGTGGAGGTCGGCGAGCATGCCGGCCACCGCGGTGGTGACGGGCGCGGTGCGGGTGCGCTGCTCGGCCCAGCGCCAGTCGCCGTCGGGATTGACCTCCAGGAAGACCGGCACGCCGGCGCTGATCAGGAAGTCGAACGCGCCGTAGCGGAGCGACATCGCGGCGGCCAGGGCCTTGGTGGCGGCGACCACCGCCGGCGGCGGCTCCACGGGGTGGATCTCGACCCGGTCGGGTGCGAGCCAGGGGTCGGCGGGTGAGTCCTTGCCGACCTGGAACGTGTGGAGCTGCCCGGCCACGTAGTACACGCGCAGCTCGGCCTCGTGCTCGACGTACTCCTGAACGATCACCGGCGGGCCGGGACGCGGCCCGGCGGACAGGGACAGGCTGTCCCGCTCGACGATCGCGGGGAAGACGCCGTTCAGCCGGCCCGGCGCGGACTCGACGAAGTGGTGGTGGGCTGCCTTGATGACCAGCCGTGGGCAGTCGAACTCGTCGCGGGCGCGGTGCGGGTCGGTGGCCAGCATCGTGCGCGGCACGGCGACCCCGTGACGCCGGGCGAGCCGGAGCTGGGAGAGCAGCCCGGGCCGGCCCGGGTGGATGGCCGTCCCGGAGATCGTCGCGAGCTGACCGGCCGCGGCCTGCCAGGACTCCCGTAGGAACAGGGCGTGCGCCGCGGCCTGCGTGCTCTCGATCGCGGATACGGAGAAGTGCCTGATCCAGGTCACGGTTGGGGTCAGCCAGCGGCCGTTCAGACAGGCGGCCCGTCCGTCCGGGGCGACGACCAGGTCGGCGGCGACGAGTTCGTCGGCGTTCAACCGCTCCGATCGGACTCCCTCGCCGCCGAGCAGGTTCTGCACCGCGTCCAGGTCGCTGTCGCACGTGCGGCTGAGCAGCAGCACGGACGGCACGGGCCGGGGCCGGACGTCGACGACCCGGGCGGGTTGCGAGAGCTGCGCGAGAAAGGCCTCGTGACCGTCAGCCATCGCCGTCAGCCACCCCCGTCAACCGGCGCTTCGGCCATCCCCGTCAACCGGGGTCCGTCAGCCATGGCCGTCAGCCATCGCTGCCGGCCGGCCCGTCGGCCGGCAGCTCGCCGGCCAGAAGCTCGTCTGCCATCACCAGGAGCTTGGTCACCGTCGCGCCCACTTGCTCGGAGGCCAGGGGCAGCCGCTCCGCCACCCGTTCCAGCAGGGGCAGGTCGAGCTGCGGGCCCCGGTCCTTCGCGGTGCGGGTGCCGAGGTCGGCGTCGCGGGAGCGGAGCCGGAGGAGCAGCTCCAGCACCGTCGCCATCTCCGTCGCGAGCAGCCCGAGGGAGGCCATGTCGCCGAGATCGCAGCGCTGCCGGCTGTCCCGGTCCAGTACTTCGAGCACACCGACGCAATCGCCCTCGCAGATCAGCGGGGCGGCCATGATGCTGCGCGGCACGTACCCGGTGGACTCCGCCGCTCCTCGGGCGAAGCGGGGGCTGTCCGACACGTCGTCGATCACCAGGGGCTGGCCGGAGACCATCGCCCAGCCGGCGATCCCGGTACCGCTCGGGAACCTGGTCCCCAGCAGATGGTGCTCGCCCTCGCCCGCGACCGCCTCGAAGACCAGATCGCCGTTCGCCCGGTCCACCAGGAGTACGGAGGCGGCGGCCGCGCCGAAGACGCTGCGGGCGACCTCCACGATCGACTGGAGCAGTCTGCGCTGCGGGAGGTCGGCACTTTCCAGCGGGTCAGTCGACACGCGCACCTCCATCGGGTACGGCTACGTTCTCGGCGGCCAGGTAGAGGACGGACTTGAGCTGGAACGGGGTGAGCGAGCGGTGCTTGCCGAGGATGAGCGCGCAGATGCCCGTGATGTGCGGGGTCGCGAAGCTGTTGCCGGTGCTGAGCAGCTGCCGGCCGCCCGGCCCGGCCACCGGCACGCGGACGCCCCGGGCATAGAACTCGACCGGCGGTGACGGGTTGTAGTAGTAGGTCATCGGGTTGGGGCTGTCGTGGCTGGCCACCGAGATGACCGAGGCGAACGGCCACGGGTAGCTGTGCACCGGCATGTTGTGGGCCGAGGCGACGATGACGCAGCGCCGGAAGTAGGCGGAGTCCGACAGGTCGCGCAGGGCGTCGCGGAAGTCGGGCTTCGTCGTCGAGAGGCTCATGTTGATGACGTCGAAGCCCTCCTCGATGGCCCAGGTCAGTCCGGTGAGCAGGGCGGCGCCGCTGCCGTGCCGGCCGCTGGAGAGAACTCGCACCGAGGTGAGTGATGCCGCGGGGGCGATGGACCGGATGACGCTGGCGCAGGCCGTGCCGTGCCCCGCGTCGTCGCCGGGTTCGGTGGGCGTGACGGTGAGGTCGCCGTCTTCGCCCCTGGTCACGTCCATGGCGCGGTCGATCCCGCCGACCAGCGGGTGGTCGGCGTCCACGCCGCTGTCGAGCACGCAGACCCGGACCCCGGAGCCGTCGGCACCGCCCCAGGCCCACTCCGGGGTGACGGGGCCGAGCGGGCTGACGTCGAAGGGCTCCTGCGGCACCACGGAGACGGGCATGCTCCAGGCGGGCACGCCGGGGAAGTGGTCGCGCGGCGGCCTGCGCCAGGGCGGGACGTCAGTCACGGGGAGCACCCGACCCCACACCGGCGCCCGTCGCGCCGGTGCCACCAGTGCCACCTGAGCCGCCGGCAGCACCCGCGGGACCGGCATCACCGGAATCACCGGCCGGACCGGAATCACCGGCGCCGAGCCACGCGCGGACCCGCCCGGCCGGCAGCGTGGCGCCCTTGGCCTCGAACCTCCGCAACGCCTCGGCCCCTTCCGCCATCGCCCGTCCGGTCAGCCCGGCCGCTCTGAGCACGATCGCCAGGTCGAAGAGCGTCTCCCCGGTGAGGCACAGGTCGTCGGACCCGGCGACCAGGGACCGCGCCGCCATGGCTTCGGCGACCGCCTCCTCGTGGCGCCCCCGGGCGGACGCGATCCGGCCGCGCAGGGCGGCCGAGCCCAGCCGGGCCCGCAGGCTCGCTGCGTCGCCCTCCCGGTCGATCCGGTCCAGCGCCGACGCGGCGGCGGCCGCCCGGCCCTGGGCGAAGAGCTCCCTGGCGATCGCGACCTCGGTGCTGCGGGAGTCCGGGGCGTGCTCCGTGGTGCGCAGCACGCCCAGGCTCTGGCGGTACCGGGCCTCGGCCACGTCGTGGGCGCCGGCCAGCGACTCCACGAAGCCGGAGGCGTCCAGCACCACCGCGTCGGCCAGGTCGAGGTGCACGTCGCGGGAGTACGTCAGCGCGTCGGCGAGGGTGTGTCGCGCACCGTCGAGGTCGCCGCCGAGCGCCTCCAGGTGCGCCCGGGTCACCAGCACCGGGATGAGCAGGGTCCGGCTGGCGGCGAACCGGTGCGAGAGCATGGCGCACAGCTCCAGTCCGGTGGCCACGCTGGTCGGCGCCCACTGCGCCAACTCGCAGACGGCGCAGAGCAGTCGGTCCTCCTCGTAGCGGTCGTTCATGGCCCGCGCCCGCGCCAGTGCGAGCCGGAACGAGGCTTCTGCGGACGCCGCGCGTTCCATGGCGAGCTCCAGGTGGGCCTGGAGCTCGTGCAGCCGGCACCGGCTGAGGTCGTCCTCGGGGTCGCGCTCCAGCTCCTCCGCGATCGCCGCCGCGTCCCCCGCCACGGATTCCGGCGGGGCAAGGCCGAGCCGGAGCGTGACGATCGCGCGCTGGATCGCGCAGGTGGCGGCGTTGCGGCGGTCGCCCGGCAGCGCGGCCTCGGCGGCGGCGAGCGCGCCGCGGCACCGCTGCTCGTCCTGGAGCCAGAGCCCGGCATCGCAGACGTGCAGCGCGAGCGCGGTGTGGCGGGGGTCCCCGGAGGGCAGCAACTCCCGGCCGCGCTCCAGCAGTTGGACGGCCGCGGGAAGGTCCTTGCGGGCCAGGGCGTTCATGCCCTCCGTGATCAGGGTGTCCGCCGCCGGACCGGACAACGAGGGCAGTTGCCGGTCCCCCGGCCGCAGCTGCCTGCGCAGCCGGCAGGTGGCCTCGACGTGGTAGACCACGGCCATCGTGTCCTGCGGCTGCTCGCGGGAGAACCGTTCGGCCAGGAAGTCGTGCCAGCGCTCGCGGCGCGTCTTCGGGGTGAACTCGTAGGCCGTGTCGCGCAGCAGGGCCTGGGCGAAGCGGACGGTGCCGGCCGGGCCCCGCTCTAGGACGCGCCTGCGGGCCAGCCTGGCCATCGCGTCGTCGGCCGCGGCGGAGCCGATGCCGTCCGCCTCGGCCATCACGCGTAACAGGTCCCGGGTGAACTCGCGCCCGATCACCGCGGCGAGCTCCAGCAGGCTGCGTTCGGTTCCGGGGAGCTGGTCCAGGCGGGCGCCCAGCATCGCCTGGATCGTGGGCGGGATCTGGATGCCGGGGGCGGTCTCGGCGAAGACGTCCATGAGCTGCTCGGCGAAGAGCGGATTGCCGTCGCACAGCGTGGCGACCCGGCTGTTCACGTCCTGGTAGTCCTGCGGGTACACGTCGCCCTGCAGCGCCAACTGGCCGACCAGCGCCAGGGTCTGATCGTCCGTCATCGGGACGAGTTCCAGTGTCGTCGCGCACGGCTTCCCGCCGCCCCAGGCGCTGCGGATGTCCAGCAGTTCGGGTCGGGCGACGCAGAGCAGCAGCACGGGGACGTCCTGCAGCCAGGTCGCGACCTCGTCGATGAGGTCCAGCAGGGTCTCCTCCGACCAGTGCAGGTCGTCCCAGACCATGACCACGGATCGCGACCGGCCGAGGACCTCCAGGAGGTGCCGCACGGCCCACGCGATGTCCTCGACCCCGGCCTGACCGGCGCCCCCGTCCTGGTCCACGACCGTGGCGAGGGTGTGCACCACGAGGACGGCCCCTGCCTGGTCCGAGCCTGTCTGACCGGGACCCGCCGGATCGGCGCCCGTCGGACCGGCACCCGTCGGACCGGCGCCGTCCGCCAGGAGCCGGGTGAGCGCCGGCCAGCCGCCGGGGAACGAGCCCAGCATCTCGGCCAGCGGCCGGTAGGTGATCCCCCGGCCGTACGCCGAGCAGCGTCCGGAGAGTACGGTCACCTCGCCGGCCGGCAGGGTGGCCAGGAACTCCCGCACCAGACGCGACTTGCCGATGCCGGGCACGCCGACCACCGTGGCCAGGCACACCTGCCGCCGCTGACGGGCCCGTCGGAAGCTTCGCTCCAGCTCCTCCAGCTCGTCGACCCGGCCGATGAAGGGGGTGACCGGCCCGGGGTTCTCGGTGACCAGTACCGGTTCGGTGACCCGCCAGGCCGGCACGGGGCGGGCCTTGCCCTTCAGCCGCAGCGGTGCGACCGGCTCGATGCCCACCTGCCACCGCACCACGGCGGCGGTGTCCGCGCAGAGCAGCACCTCGCCCGGCTGGGCGGCCGTCTGCAGTCTGGCCGCCGTGTTGACCGCGTCCCCGACGACCCGGAAGTCGTCCCCCGGCCTGGTGATCACCACGACGTCACCCGTGCAGATGCCGGCCCGCGCCTCCAGCTCCACCTGGTACTCGGCGCTGAGCTCGGCGGTGAGGCCGGCCAGCGCCGCGAGCGCCCCGGTGGCGGCGCGCACCGCCCGTACCGCGTCGTCCTCGTGGGCCACGGTGGCGCCGAAGACGGCGAGGATGGCGTCGCCGATGAACTTCTCCACCACCCCGCCGTGTTCGGCGATGCAGGCTCCGCAGCTCGCGAAGTACCGGTCCATGACCTGCCGCAGCGGCTCCGGGTCCAGGCGTTCCGCGAGCGCGGTCGAGCCGACGATGTCCAGGAACAGCATGGACACCTTCTTGCGCGTCTCGCGCGGTGCGGCGCCGGCCGCCAGCGGGGCGCCGCAGCCGGCGCAGAACCTGTCCGGTTCGGCTGCCTGCCGTCCGCACGCGGAGCAGTTCACTGGGTGCCCTCCAGGGTGGGTTCGGCCGGCTCCGCCTCGGGCTCGGCAGCCGGCGCGGCGTCCGTGTCGGGGAGGGCGATCCGGGCGTAGACGCCGGCCAGCACGACGACGACTCCGGACGCCGCGAAGATCGTGTCGATCGGCCCGAACCGCAGACCGGCCACCGAACCCGAGAAGTCCCGCAGGCCGCTGCCGGCGAGCCAGCCGGACAGCACCGCGGCCAGCATCGACGCCAGCCGGGTCACCGGGTAGAACACCGCGACCACCCGGCCCCGGAACTCCTGGGGGGTCGCGCCGATCAGCAGCGGGGACATCGCGGTGTTCAGCATGGTGAGCGGGACGGCGAAGACGAAGAGCAGCGCCACGGCGGCGGGGAAGGCCGCCTGCCGGGAGTAGAGGACCAGCAGGGCGCCGCTCACCAGCAGGCCGATCCAGGTGGTCCGCCGGGCGCCGATCCACTGCACCACCCGGCCCGAGGCCAGCGCGCCGGCGATACCGCCGATCCCCATCGCCATCCCCAGGTAGCCGTACAGCTCGGCGGACGCGTGCAGGTTCCTGGTGGCGAAGAAGACGTTCAGGGTACTGAGCGCGCCGATGCCGAACTGGCCGATCACCGCGAGCAGCAGCAGCGCCACCAGGAACCTGTTGCGGCCGAAGAACCGCAGGCCCGCGGTGAAGTCCTTGACCAGGCTGGGGCGTTCGGCAGCCGGCCGGTCCCCGTCGGCGGCCGGTGCCGGACGCACGTCCACCGAGCGGATGGCGATGTACGACACCAGGTAGGAGACCGCGTTGAACAGCAGCGCCCACTGCAGGCCGACCGCGAACAGCAGCGGCGCGGCGAGCGGCGGCCCGATGATCCACGCGGTCTGGCCGGTCGCCTGGGCGATGCCGGCCGCCCGCGCCCGGTCGGCCTCCCCCGTGACGAGCTCGGCGATGACCGAGAACCGGGCCGGCGTGAAGAACTGGCTGGCCGCGTTGAGCACCAGCACCGTCACATAGACCAGGCCGAGCCACACCCCGACCGGGAGGTCGCGGGTCGGCAGGAAGGAGACGGCGGTCAGCACGGCCACCAGCCCGCCGCGGAGCACTTCGGTGAAGAGCATCGTGGCGCGCTTGTCCCAGCGGTCGACGAACACTCCCGCGATCGGGCCGATGAACAGCACGGCAGCGCCGGTCGCCAGCACGACGCCACTGACCGCCTGCGGCGCCCACGGCTCACCCTTGGCCAGCACGGTGGCCACCCAGAGGACCAGGGTGGTGCTGAAGACGGCGTCGCCGACGGACGAGACGGCCTGCCCGAACCAGAGGCGGGTGTAGCTGGGGTTGATGAGGGTCAGCCGCGGTGTCATGAGGCGCGCGCCGAGGAGACGAGGAGCGACATGAGGGCGGTCACCAGGGTCGTGTGGTAGGCCTTCTCGAAGTACCCGCCGTCCGGTTCCGCTGCGGTGGCCGGCGTTGCCGGCGTTCCCACGGGTGCTGCCGGTGCTGCCGGTGCCGCGGTTGCCGCCGTCCCCGCCGCCGTCGCGGGTGCTGTAGCGGGTGCCGCCGTCGCCGCGGACCGTCCGGGGATCGCGCCGTCGGACCGCTGGGCCCGGGCCAGACAGTCGACGGCGGCAAGGCCCGCGGGCGTGCTCAGCGGGTCCAGCCCCAGGCAGACCTGGGTCATGAGGAGTTCCGCGGCCAGATCCCACCAGTCGTGCCGGACGCAGTGCTCCAGCAGCCGGCGGACCAGCTCCGCCGCAGCCGCCGACGCCTCGTCGGACAGCACCGGGCGGCTCCGGCCGAAGTCGCTGAGGTAGAAGGCGGAGTGCGTGACGGCGTACGCCTCCGGGACGGTGACCGGTGCCTCGGTATGCGGCACCTCCGTGTCCGGCGCATCGGTGACCGGCGACGAGCGCTCCCGCGCCGCGCTGTCCCGTACGGCGCGGTCCCGTACGGCACCCGGCAGCGTGACGAGAACGTTCTGCCGGGCCAGCTCCTCGTACGGTTCGAGCGCGTGCCGCACACCCGCCTTGTCCGCGTAGTAGCGGAGTTCCAGTCGCTGGTACGCCGACTTGCCGCGTGGTGAGAGGTCGTCCTCGGTCAGCCGGGCGAGCGCGGCCCGGCACGGCGTCCGGTCGATCCCGTCGGGTGCCAGCGCCGCGTAGACCAGCCTGTACTGGGCGGCGTACCGGGGTTCGGCGGTGAGGAGCTGAGGGAAGTCCGGATGCTGCCAGAGCGTGCGGACCAGGGCCGTCGCCTTGCCCAGCCGGACGTCGTCCCCGGTGCCCAGCCGTGCCCAGCAGTGGCAGAGCAGCGCCAGTTCCAGCGCGGCCTTCGCCTTCCCGTGCGCCGAGGACCGGGCGCGCACGGAGTACGGATCGAAGTGGTCCAGGTTCTGCCCCAGCCAGGCGAGCGTGCCGGCGGAGAGCCGTTCGAGCGCCGACGTTCCGTGGTCCGACGTTTCAGGCTCCGGCGAGCCGAGCGCCGCTGAGTCGAGCTCCGACGTGCCGAGATCCGATGACATGTCTACAGGCGCCCCGTCTCGTCCAGGTAGTCGAGCAGGGCCGCGTCCACGGTGTCGTGGAATTCCGCGCGCATCCGCGCGTCCTCTCCGTGCCGGTAGAGGTCCTCGCACCCGACCCACCGCTCCCGGGTCACCGTGCCGGGCAGGTACCCGCCGGTGACGGTGCCGACCTCCCAGTCGGCCTTGCCCGCGGTCTCCCAGCAGCTCGCCAGCGTCCCGTCCGCGCTCACCACCGCGCCGTAGCGGCCGTCGCCGTAGCCGCAGGTGGAACACGGCCGGTGGGCCTGCGGGCGGGTCACGGTGAAGCCGAGGTCGAGCGCCCGGCGCTGCCACCCGCTGAAGCGGGCCGACAGTTCGCCGGTGTGCAGCAGGTCGTTGCCGTAGCCGACGCCCACGTCGCCCACCTGGGCGAAGTACAGGGTGCACCGGGCGGGGTCGAGCACCGCGGCGAGCCGGCCGATCAGCGCGTCGACCCCCAGATAGGTCTCCTGGGAGACGTTCACCCGCAGGATCCACCGGATCGGGGAGGCCTCGGAGGCCCGGACGATGTTGCGGACGATCGTGTCGAAAGTCCCGCTCCCCTCCGACCGCCGGACCCTGATCCGGTCGTGGTCGGGGCGGTCGCCGTCGAAGGTGACCTGGACGGAGCCGAGCCCGAGGTCGGCCAGCCGGCCGGCCAGCTTCGGGGTGAGCAGCGTGGCGTTGGAGATCATCCAGGCGGACGCCAACCCGTGCTCCGCCGCCCGTTCCAGCAGTTCCAGGCAGCCTCGCGGGTTGAGCAGGGGTTCTCCGCCGAACAGCAGGATCCTGAGCTTCTCCAGGCCGGCGGCGGTCATCTGCCGCCCGGTGAAGTCGAGGATCGAGGTGATGGTCCGGGAGGACAGGCGCGTTCTGGTGATCCGCGGCGGTCGGCTGCCGCCGTCCGGGTCCTGGCTGGTGTTCTGGAAGCAGTAGCCGCAGCCCAGGTTGCAGTGGGTGCTGGTCAGGACCGTCAGCGCATAGGTGCGCGGCGGCGCGGTGGTGAGCATTCCGATCTCGTGGAGCCGGCGTTCGGTGCCCGGCCGTAGCGCTCCGTCGGCGGTCAGCTGCCCGGCGCGCAGGCGGGCCACTCCGCCGCCCGGGCCGAGGAACCACCAGTTCCGCTCGCCCCGCAAGATGCGCACGCCGCTGACGCGGCCGGCCTGTGCGGGGTCGGCCTCTGCCCGGGGCCGGTCGGCCAGTGCCTGTACCTGTGCCTGAGCCTGCTCGGCATGTGTCGGGGGCCGGTCGGCCTGTGCCTGGGTCATCGCGCCCCCCGCATCGCCGGCGAGCGGTCCTCGGCAGTTGCCCCGCTGGCTGACGTTCGGTCAGTTCGCTTGTGAAGGACGATCAGTGAGGTCAACGCCGTCACCAGGGTCGCCTGGTAGGCCTTCCGGAAGAACTCCACCGTGGTCGCGGCCGTGTCGGCCCGCTGGTCGGCGGACCGCCCGGGGATCGCGCCGCCCGGCGACTGGACCTCGGCGAGCATCCGCAGGCCGGCCGCCCCCGAGGGCGTGTGGAGCGGATCGATGCCGAGGCAGTACTGCGCGAGCACGAGCTTTGCGGTGAGGTCCCAGTCCCCGCGCTGCACACAGTGGTCGGCGAGCCGGCACACCGTGCGGCGGGCCCGCTCCAGGGCGCCGCCGGTCAGGCCGGGGTCACGGAAGCCGAAGTCGCTGAGGTAGAAGACGGTGTGGGTCACGTTGCACACGTCCAGGTCGGCCACCGACCGGCCGTCGCCGTGCCGGGCCAGCAGACTGGCCTCGTACAGCTCGCGATAGGAGTGCAACTGGTGCCCGACGCCCGCGAGATCGGCGTAGTACCTGGTCTCCAGGTGGAGGTACGGCGACTTCCCGCGCGGCGTCAGGAAGCCGTCGGCCGCCACCTGGGCGAGCCCGGCCCGCCACGGGCCGTCGGCGCGCCCGGCGGGGGCCAGCGCGCCGTACATCAGCTGGAACGGCCGGGCATAGCGCGGGTCGACGGTGAGCAGGTGCGGATAGTCCCGGCGCTGCCAGGCGCGGTCGACGGTCGCGGCCACCTCGCCGAGGCCGGGGTCGGCCGGCGCGACCTTCGCCCAGTAGCGGCGAAGCAGGGCGAGTTGCAGCAGGGCCTTCACCCGCGGGGTCACCGGCAGCTCGTCGCGACCTGACGGAGAGTCAAGATAATCCGAATGAAGCCTTATCCACTGCAGCGCGCCCGCCGACAGTCTCTCCACTCCCGCCGCGTCCGGGCCGGCTGATCGAGTACCCATGGCTCTCCCTAGAGGTTGCGGACCGCTGAGCCGCCCGCTCGATGACATCGGCCGCGCGGGCCGCGCTGTCCACCGCGGCGAGCCGGCCGCCGAGTTCGCGGGCGCGATCCTGCAACTTGTCGTCCTGCCATGCCGATTCGAGCAGCGCGGACGGGTCCGGCAGCGCTGCTCTCGGGATGTGCACGGCCACGCCGGCCCGCAGGCAGGCTCCGGAGAGCAGTGGCTGCTCGGAGCCGTTTGGCGAGACCCCGAGGGGTCGGCCGCGCAGCAGCGCGGCGAGCACCGGGGCGGAGGTGCCGCTGGTCAGCACCAGTCCGGCCCGGTCGATGAGCGGGCCCAGCCACGGCTTGCGCACGAGCAGGATGTCGGCGCCGGGATCGGGCTGCGGCTCCGTCGACCGCCCCTGCTCGACCACGGCCTGGAACGGGCCGTCGGTGAAGGTGGCGTTGAGGCGGGGCCACGGGGTGCCGCCGCCGAAGAAGCGGCCCAGATGCACGTAGACGACGGGCTTGCCGGACCGGTCCAGGTGGGCCCCGACCGCCGCGAGCTCGCCCTGGTCGGCCGCGGGCTCCCAGGCCAGCGGCCCGACCTGGTGCACCCGCTCGGGCAGTACCGCGCCCGGGTACTCCAGCTCAGGGTCGCCGCGGAGCAGCAGCGCCTCGCCCAGCAGCGGGCTGTCCGGACACCGGGACGACCACCGGGACGGCCTCCGCGCCAGGCCGGCCTGCTCCCGGACGGTCGCGTACAGCTCCAGGGACTCGTGGGTGCGGCTCGCCCTGGTCCGGCCCAGCTGCGGTTCGCCCTCACCCCCGGCCCGGTAGTCCCAGAGGTGCACCGACAGTCCGATCACCGCCACCGGAATGTCCAGCGCCTCGGCGGCGAGCAGGGCGCCGTTGCACAGCACCGAGGTGACCAGCAGGTCGGCCCGGGCCTCTTTGGCGGCGCGCACGGTCGCCCGGTACTGCGCCAAGCCGGTCGCGCCCCACCAGGTGGCGGAGAAGGCCCGCCGCCCGCCGAAGTCCTCCGCCGCCGCGAACGGCAGGCCGGCCTCGGCTGCGACGGGCTCGGCGGTGGACCGGCCGAGCACGCCGACCCGGTGGCCCCGGCGCCGCAGCTCACGCCCGGCCGCGATCGCCGGGTAGAGGTAGCCGCCGTCACTGAGCGGGCAGAGCAGGATGTTCACGGTGCCTCCGGGCCGGGGCGGTCGGGCGTGGAGCGGGCCACCCGGCTCCGGCGGTTCGCGCCGCCGGCCGGGTGGCCCGCTCAGTCCTCACGGCTCGACGTGTCGAGTCAGAGGGCCGAGCTGTTGTTGATGATGCAGCCGGACTCGGAGTCGACCGCTTCCTCGCCCTGCCCGTGCGCGACGACGTCGACGTCCTCGTCCTCGGCCTCGGTCGGCTCCGGGTTGATGTCCTCGGGCATGCTGTCCTCCTCTGCAGTGGCGGCGTCCACTACGCCGGTCCGAGAGAAAAGGTAGGGATCGTCGGTATGACGGCGACTGGTCAGCGGTTTGATATCGGTATGACGACCAGTCAGCGGTCCGACACCGGAACCTCAGTGGTTCGATACCGATACCGATACCGGCACCGGGACAGTCAGCGGCAGTGACACCGGCACCGGCGTAGGCACCGGCACCGGCACAGGCACAGGCATCGACCGCGGTGGCAGCGGTGGCGGCGGCGTCGACACCCGGTCAATCGCGCGGGCCGCCATCTCCCGCGCGAAGGCGTAGGGCAGCGCCGGCATCTCGTAGCGCACGGTGTGCGCCAGCCCCTCCACGTTCGGGACGGTGAGGAGGCTCGCCTCCAGCAGGCTCTCCAGCACCCGCACCGCCGTACCCGGATCCGCCCCCAGCACCGCAGCGGCCTGTTCCAGCGTGAACACCGGCTCCGCGAGCAGACCGAGCCGCAGCACCGCCGAGTGCTCGGCCTCGGGCAGGTCCCCGATCGACTCCGCCAGCCGGGCGCGCACCGCCGGATCGCCCCCGCACAACTCGTCCAGCAGCGCCCGGGTGCCCGCCATCCGCGCGCCGTACTCCCGCAGGGGCACATGGCGCAGGAACGCCAGCCGGTCGGCCACCAGCCGGACCCCCAGCGGCAGCAGTCCGGCCGCGCCGACGATCCGCCCCGCCGACTCGCGGTCCGCGTCGACCCGCTCCCGGCCGATCACCCGGCCCAGGAACTCCACCGCCTCCTCCGCGGCGAAGGACGACAGCCAGACCCGGTCCGCGCCCTCCAGCCCGATCAGCCTCGGCCGTGCCGTCACCACGACCGCGCTCTCCCCGGCCTCCGGCAGCAGCGGCCGGACCTCACACTCCCGCCGGGCGTCATCGACGACGACCAGTGCCCGGCGTCTGGAAAGCCAGAGCTGCCAGGCCCACCGCGGGTCCGGCGGGCCCGGCAGCTCCGGCCCGCCGGGCGAGGCCGCGGCCAGCAGCTGGCGCACCACGTCCTCCAGCGGCCGGAGTCTCCCGTCCTCGCCCCGGAGCCGCACGAACAGGCGGCCGTCCGGGAACTGCTCGCCGAGCCGGTGCGCGACATGGACGGCGAGCGCGGTCTTGCCCGCTCCGAGCGGCCCGGTCACCACGGCCAGCCGGTTGCCGCCCCGGATCAGCGCGTCCGTCAGGCGCCGGGCGGCCGCCGCCCGCCCGGTGAAGGTCGGCGGATCCCCGGGCAGCAGGTTCGGCGGCGCCTCCCGACGCGGCCGGGGAGCCGCCGCCCGCGGCTCGCCGGGCACCTGCTCGCACAGCAGCGACCCGTAGAACCGCGCCAGCGCCGGGCTCGGGGGCAGTCCGAGCTCGTGCGCCAACGACTGCCGCAGCTCGTCGTAGACGGCCAGCGCCTCGGAACGCCGCCCCGCCCGGCACAGCGCCGTCATCTGCAGCATGCGCAACCGCTCCCGGAACGGATGCAGCTGGGCGACCTCGGTGACGCGCTCGACCACCGCCGGCCCGCCACCGGCCGCGATCTCCGCCTCCAGCCAGTCCTCGAAGACCCCGAGGAACCGCCGGTCCAGCCGTTGCGCAGCGGCGCCGATCAACGGCACGTCCCGGAACCCGTCCAACGCCGAACCGCGCCACAGCTCCAGGGCCCCGGTCAGCGCACCGGCCCGCGCCCGCTGCTCGAAGCAGAGCGAGTCCAGCTCGCCGGCCGCCGCGTGGAGCACGTACCCGCCGCTCTGGTGGCTGATCCGGCTGAGCCCCGAACCCGACTCCACGCCGACCAGCCGGCGCAGCGCCGACACGTACACCTGGATGTTCTTGCGGGCCGTCCGCGGCGGCGCGTCGTCCCACAGCGCCTCGACCAGGGAGTCGAACGAAACCCGCGAATTCGCATGGCACAGCAGCGCGACCAGGAGAACCTGCTGTTTCCGCGATCCCGGGTCCACCGGACTACCGTTCTCCAGCACCCGCAAAGGGCCGAGAATTCCGAAACCGACGGCCATCTCAGGCCAACTTGATGACGGCGGAATGCCCTTCTACCTCGGCGTCCGAAACCGCATCAAGCCGCTGTTTGACAGAGTTGAGGACGGCCACCTCGTCCTCGGTGAGCTGGGAAAGAACGTCCCGCTGTTCCACCGTCAGCAGGTCGACCGGGTTTCCCGCCTGCCGAAGCGCAGCGAGGGCGTCAAAGGTCATAATCCCCTCCTGTGTCGTGTGCCAGAACATCATCGTCCGCGACCCCGGCAACGTCCATGAGACCTTTGGGCCAGAATTCCCCATCGCCCGGAGCCGACGCGGCAATCAGCGCGAACAGTCCCGCCTGCAACCTTGACCGGAGCCCCAGCTTCGCCAGAATGGCAGTGACGAACCGCTTGACCGTGCGTTCGCTGATCTGCATTTCCCGGGCTATCGACCGGTTGTCGTACCCAAGGCCCAACAGCTGGAGGACGACCCACTCCCGAGGAGTGAGCGTCCGGCCGAGCGGCAGCGCCGCCGCCAACGGCCCCGGCAGCCCGGACCGCCGGTACGCCCCACACGCCGGGCACACCGGAGCGAACGACCCGCCACCCCCCATCAACGCACCCGCACCTCAGGACACGACAGCGGCAACCTTCCTCCACCGAACACCAACGGGATCCCCCCTCGGGCCACACGACCACGCTGCCCTCATGCTGACGCCACTCCCCCACCCCGGCAAGAGGGCGGACCAGCCCAACCACCGCCAACATCGCGCCCGCCCAACGGGTTTGTGACACACCGGCCCATCGCCCCCACGCCCCGCCGGCACCGATCGCTCCGGCCCCGACCGCCGAGCCCTCGTGCCGAGCAGACCGCATCGCCCGCGCCGCCGCCGGTGAACTCCCCCGGATCGACGTAGTAGGGCTCGACCTCGCCCTCGGCCCAGTCCTGTTCCGGGGCACCCCTCAAGGTTCCCCACGGGAGGGGATGCCCAGGCGCCGAGAGCGGCGGCGAGGCGGTGGTGGGACGCGGCCACCACCAGGCCCGGCCGTCGTGCTCCCGATCAACGCGGGCGTTCATCGTTTGTCTACCGGCTTCGTCCATGATCGGTTGCACAGGGCGCCCCCACACGTTCACGGGCGCTGACGCAGGAGAGAGGTACACGGGGACATGAAGGCGACGAAGGTGCTGCGGCACATGGCCATCGGTATGGCGACCGGCGCGCTGGCGCTAGCGGGGACGCTGGCGGGGGCGGGGAGCGCGCAGGCGGCGTACAACCCGGCCACCCACACCATCTGGGACGACGAGCCGCTCTACCAGGGCTGGCACGTCGACTCGAAGAGCGGCCGGCTGATCATGCAGGCCGACGGCAACCTGGTCATCTACCAGACCGACGCCTTCAACGCGACGACGGTGTCCTGGCACAGCAACACCGTCGGCTGCGGCTACAAGGCCGTCATGCAGAGCGACGGGAACCTCGTCGTCTACTCCGCCAACGGCGGCGTCTGCTGGGCCCTCGGCACGAACGGGCACCCGCACGCCAGGCTGACGGTCAACGACAAGGGCGGCGTCCTCGTCTACTGGGGCACCGACCGGGTCCCCCACACCGGCGACCCCTCCTTCGTCACCCTGTCGTCCGACCTGTACGCCCCCAGGCCGTAGCCCTCCACCGTGGCCGGCCGTGCGCCGGGGCTCACCCGCGGGCGAGCCACTCGACCAGGTCGGCCACCGACCACTGCGGCCGGGACGCGAGCCGGGTGGCCGCCGTCCGCAGCAGAACGGGCAGGTGGCCGCAGAGGCCGGCCACCTCGGCCACCGCGTCCGGCTCCCGGCGGATCCGGTCGGCGCCCGCGATCCGGGCCAGCAGTTCGTAGGCGTCGTGCGGCTCCAGCGGTCCCACCGCCAGCCGCACGGCGTCACCGGGCAGCGTCCCCGGCTCCGCCCCCGCCACCACCGCCGCGCAGCCCGGTGTCCCGGGCAGCAGCGACGCGGGATCGGCCACAGCGTCGAGCACGACCAGCACCCGCCGCCCGGCGAGCGCGGCCCGGTAGCGCGCGGACAGCTCGTCCGGACCGGCGTCCGCCGCCGGCCACTCCCCGAGCGCCCGCAGGAACCCCGCCAGCGCCGCACCGGTGTCGTCGCCGCTCGCGTACAACTGCCCGTCCGGGAAAGCGTCCTGAACGGCGTGCGCGACGTGCACCGCCAGCGCCGACGTCCCGCTGCCCACCGGGCCCGACAGCCCCAGGACGGGCGCCCCGGGCTCCCGCAGCACCCGCTCCGCCTCCCGCACCGGTGCGGCCCGGCCGACCAGGTCCGGGATAGCCGGCGGCAGTTGGCACGGCATCGGCAGCCGCCGCGGCGCCGCCGGCACCTCACCGCGCCGGATCCGGTCGGCCAACTCCACCACCGCGGGCGCCGGTTCCAGCCCCAGTTCCCGGTCCAACCGCTCGCACAGCGCCCGGTAGGCCGCCAGGGCCTCCGCCGTACGCCCGCAGCGGTGCAGCGCCAGCAGGCGCAACCGCTGCACCTCCTCGTCGTGCGGGTGCTCGGCCGCCGACGCGTCCAACGCGGGCAGCGCCTCGGCGTGCCGGCCGAGCGCCAGGTCCAGGTCGTGCAGCGCCTTCACCGCCGCGAACCGCCCCGCCGCCAGCCGCCCCCGGGCGCGCTCGGCGAAGACGCCCGGTACGCCGTCCAGCGCGCACCGCCCCTCCCACGCGCCGAGCGCCTCCGCCAGCCGGGCGCGCGCCCACGCCGGGTCCCGCTGACGCAATGCGGTCGCCTCCGCCACCCCGTCCTCGTAGCGGAAGAGGTCGACGGCGCCGCGCTGCACCCCCAGCCGGTAGCCGCCCGCCGCCGCCACCAGCAGCCCGGGCTCGTCCAGGGCGCGGCGCAGCCGGTGCGCGTGGGTGCCGATCTGGCCCACCGGGTCCTTCGGCCAGCGGGCGTCGTCCTCGCCCCACAGGCCCTCGACCAGCCGCTCCGTGGGCACCAACTGGCCCGGGGCGAGCAGCAGGGCGGCGAGCACGGCCCGCTGCTGCGGCCGGCCGAGGTCGACCTCACGGCCGTCGCGCCGGGCCCGCAGCAGACCCAGCACGCGGAATTCGAACCCCATGCCCCACCCCTTGAAGCCATGAGTCCGGTGCACAATCTGTGCGAAAGCATAGGTGACCGGGGTATGGGGGCGTCACTGGCCATACGGACATGGCGAGATCCCGGCACCCGACGAGTCTCGGAGGACGGGAGATGGCTGACATGGGGGGATCCGGCCTGCGGTTCGGACTGCTGGGGCCGCTGCGCGCCTGCTACGGGGAGCGGGAACTGGAGCTGGGCCGGCCGCAGCAGCGGGCCGTGCTCGCCGTCCTGCTGGGCGCCGCCGGGCGGACGGTGGCGACCTCGGTCCTGGTCGAGGGCGTGTGGGGCGGAGCCGCGCCGGCCGACCCGCGCAAGGCCGTCCAGCTGGCCGTCTCCCGGTTGCGCGCCGCGTTCCGGCCGTACGCCGGGGACGATCCGCAGCGGATGCCGCTGGTGCGGGTCGGCGACGGGTACGCCCTGCGGGTCCCGGAGGCCGAGGTGGACGCGGCCGCGTGGGAAGCGCTGCTGGCCGAGGCCGGACGGCTGCGGGAGGCGGACGCACCGCCGCAGGAGGTACGGGAGGTGCTGCGGCGCGCCCAGCGGCTGTGGGCCGGCGAACCGCTGGCCGGGCTGCCCGGGCCGCACGCCGAGGCCGTGCGGGCCCGCCTGGCCGAGCAGCGGATCTCGGCCAAGGAGGCGCAGCTCGAACTGGACGCCGAGCTCGGCGACCGCACCGACCTGACGGCGGAGGCCGCCGCGCTGGCCCTGGAGCACCCTGGCCGGGCCCGGCTCACCGCCGTCCTGATGCGCGCCCTCTACCAGGCGGGCCGCAAGACCGAGGCGCTCGCGGTGTTCGAGGACGCCCGCGCCTCGCTCCCTCCCGGTGAGCACGGCCCGGCCACGCTGCAGCTGCGCATCCTGCGCGAGGACGCCACCCTGCTGCCCGCCACCGCCGCGACCGCCGAGCCAGCCGCCGACACCTGGCAGGCGCCCGACCAACTCCCCTCCGGGCTACCCGACTTCACCGGACGCGCCGAGGAGGTCGAGGCCCTCGTCGACCGCCTCGCCACCGCCGGCGGGCGGGCCGTCGTGATCTCCGCCCTGGACGGCATGGGCGGCGTCGGCAAGACCACCCTCGCCGTGCACGTGGCCCGGCAGATCCGCGGGCGCTTCCCCGACGGGCAGCTCTTCGCCGACCTGCGCGGCGCCGACCGCACCCCGCCCGACCCGGGCACCGTGCTCGCCGGCTTCCTGCGCGCCCTCGGCGTGGCCCCCGCCGAGATCCCGCCGGACATCCGGGAGCGCAGCGCGCTCTACCGCTCGGCGCTGGCCGGGCGGCGCGTCCTGGTCGTCCTCGACAACGCCGCCGCCCACGACCACGTCGAACCGCTGCTGCCCGGCTCGGCCGGCTGCGCCGTCCTCATCACCAGCCGCCACCGGCTGGCCGGCCTCGCCGGGGCCCACCAGCTGCGCCTGGACACCCTGCCGCCCGAGCAGGCGCTGGAACTGCTCACCCGCATCGTCGGCGCCGAGCGCGCCGCCGCCGAACCCCGGGCCGCCGAGGAGATCGTCCGGGCCTGCGGGCTGCTGCCGCTCGCCGTCCGCATCGTCGCCTCCCGGCTCGCCGCCGACCCCTCGCTCACCCTGGCCGCCCTCGCCGAAGGGCTGCGCCAGGAGCACCGGCTGGCCGAACTCAGCGACGGCGAACGGACCGTGGAAGCCAGCTTCGCGCTCTCCTACCACCGCCTCGACGCCGAACTCGCCCGCGCCTTCCGGCTGCTCGCCCTGCCCGACGCGCCCGACATCCCGCTGCCCTGCGCCGCCGCCCTGCTCGACCGCCCCGAGGCCGGGACCGCCGAGCTGCTCGAAACCCTCGTCGACCTCAACCTGCTGCACTCCCCCCGGTTCGGCCGCTACGGCTTCCACGACCTCGTCCGCGCCTACGCCCGCGGCCGGCTCGCCGCCGAGGACGGCGCCGCCGAACGCACCGCCGCCGCCGACCGGCTCACCGACTTCTGCCTCGCCACCGCCCGCAACGCCGACCTCGCCGCCCGCAAGGCCGACCCGGTCGAACTCAGCCTGCTCGGCGTCCCCGTCCGCTCCCCGGGCCGGGCCTTCGCCGACGGCGCCGAGGCGGTGCGCTGGATGCGCGAGCAGGCCGAGGTGCACGCCGCCGCCATCGCCCTGAGCTGCGCCGATCCGGACCTGCCGCTCGACCGGGCCGCCGAACTCGCCGACCGGATGGGCGCGGTGCTCTCCGAGCGCACCCAGACCACCGTCATCGTCGACCTCGCCGAGCACCTGGCCCGGGAGGCCGCCGCGCGCGGCGACCACGGCCCGCTCGCCCTCGCCCGGTACCTGCGCGGCGCCAATCTCTGGCACGTCAACCGCTACGCCGAGTCGGAGGCGGAGATCCGCCGGGCCGTCGAGCTCTGCTCGTCCGCAGCCGGCTCCTCGGCACCCGGGTCGTCGGCACCCGGGTCGTCCGCAGCCGACTCGTCCGCAGCCGACTCCGCCCCGACCCGCTCCGCCGCGCCGACCGAACGCGTACTCGCCAAGGCCCTGCTCACCCTCGGCGGCAACGCCCGCATCCACGGCCGCTACGCCGAGGCCGCCGAGCACGCCGGCCGCGCCGCGGAGCTGTTCCACCGCCTCGGCGCCGAACGCTCCGAGGGCAGCGCGCTCGGCGAGTTCGCGTTCAGCTGCGCCCAGACCGGCCGGCTCGCCGAGGCCCGGGACGCGGCCGAGCGCGGCGCCCTGCTGATGAGCGGCTCCGGGCCGGTCTCCGCCGCGACCGGCCGCTACTACCTCGCCCGGGTACTGCGGCTGTGCGGTGACCCGGAGGCGGCGCTCGCCCACGCCGCCGGAGCCCGCGAGGAGTTCGCCGCCCTCCAGGTCACCGTGTTCGAGGCCGCGGCCGGCGACCTTGCCGCCCGCATCCACGCCGAGGCCTGCCGCTGGCTGCTCGCCGTCGACGCCGCCGAGGCGGTCCTCCCCCTCGCCCGCCGCACCAGCGCCGCCCTGGAGGCCGCCCTGCTGCGCACCCTCGGCACCGCACTCACCGGCCTCGGCCGCCCGCGCCAGGCCCGGGCCTGTCTGGCGGACGGGCTGGAGGTGTACGAGCGGCTGGGCCTCGGCGAGGACGCGGCGCAGGTCAGGGAGCTGCTGGCGGCCCTGGAGTAAGGCGCGGGAGCAGGGCACGGGAGCAGCACGTGCGGGAGCAGGGCACGGGAACAGGGCACGGGAACAGGGCACGCTACGCGCGTTGACCGCTTGTCTACCGCGGTCCGGGACCGTCTTTCTCGTCAGGCCCCGGACCGCAGCGGTGCGGCCGGGGCGACACCACCGACGAGAGGCGCGACATGCCCACGCTCCCGCAGCACGGCCAGACCTGGACGCTCAAGTCCGCCAACGGAACGGTCGCCGACGTCCGCTCCAGCCAGACCGCCGCCGGCACCGCCGTCCAGTCCTGGGGCTCCAACGGCACCACCGCCCAGGGCTGGACCTTCTGGGCCAAGGAGGGCGGCTCCTTCCTCCTGGAGACCCAGCTGACCGTGGGCCGGCACGCCCCCGGTCAGGCCATGGTCGTGGACTACAACTACTCCACCGGCCAGGCCTGGCTCTACAACGAGCACAACCAGCCCAACCAGCACTGGTGCTTCGAGGTCCTCGACAACGACTGGTTCCGGATCCGGACCACGCGTACCGACGAGGGCGAGCGCTTCCTCACCGCGGCCGCCCCCGGCTCGCCGCTCACCCTCACCGCGAAGGACGACGCCAACCCGGCGCAGCGCTGGCAGCTCGTCCCGGCCGGGGGCGTCAGCGGCGGCGGTCAGCAGCAGCGGCCCCAGGAGCAGCCACAGCCGCAGCCCCAGCCCGGCGGCGGTGACTACCGCACCGAGATGCTGAACGCCGTCAACGCCGAGCGCGGCCGCGTCGGCGCCCCGGCGCTGCGCCTGGACGACCGCCTCAGCGCCGCCGCCCAGCGCCACGCCAACGACATGGCCTCGCACGACCTCACCCAGCACGACGGCACCGACGGCAGTTCCCCCTGGGACCGCATCCGCGACGCCGGCTTCACCTCGCGCGCCTCGGCCGAGAACGTCACCCCGGGCAACAGCGTGCCGGAGGCCATGCGGATGTGGATGAACAGCCCGCACCACCGGGACAACATCCTCAGCCCCGCCTACAACCAGATCGGCATCGGCTACGCGCCCCGCCAGCGCGGCAACTGGGGCCGCTACGTGCAGACCTTCGGCCAGGCCTGAGACCCCCTCCACCAGCAACAAGGAGTCAACACCCATGACCTCGAACGCTGCGGACCTGATCCGCGTCGCCCGAGACCAGGTCGGCTACCACGAGGGGCGCGGCGGCGGCCACTGGAACAACATCCAGCGGTACTCGCCCGCCGTCCCCGGTCTGGAGTGGTCCCAGGGCCAGGCCTGGTGCGCCACCTTCGTCGCCTGGTGCGCCCAGGAGTCCGGCAACGCCGGGCTCTTCCCGGTGAGCGCCTCCTGCGCGGAGGGCGTTGCCTGGTTCAAGGAGCGCAACCGCTTCACCGAGTACCCGGTGCTGGGCGGCCAGGTCTTCTTCGGCCCCGGCGGCGGCAGCCACACCGGCCTCTGCATCGCCTACACCGCCTCCACCATCACCACCGTCGAGGGCAACACCAACGACGGCGGCAGCGCCGAGGGCGACGGCGTGTACCTGAAGACCCGTGAGCGCCGCTCGGACTGGGTCTACGGGTACGGCGTCCCGGACTTCGCCGAGGGCGTTGTGCTCGCCGACCCGGCGTGGAAGGACCGGCCCGGGGCGCTCTGGTTCGGGCTCGAGGCGTCCGACGCCGACCGGCCGAGCGGCGGTGCCCGGGCCGATGGATCCGGCGGCTCCGGCGGCTCGGGCGACGGCTACGAGCCCTTCCCCGGCGCCGACTTCTTCCACGACGGACAGAAGAGCGACGTCATCACCCGGATGGGCGAGCGCCTCGTCGCCGAGGGCTGCTCCGCCTACGCCGAGGGCCCCGGCCCGGAGTGGTCCGACGCCGACCGCGAGTCCGTCCGCAACTGGCAGCACAAGCTCGGCGACTCCGGCGCGGACGCCGACGGCATCCCCGGCCCCAAGCAGTGGGCCGCGCTGGAGGTCCCGCGCGGATGACCCCGAGCGCTTCCACCACACCACACACCACAAGGAGAACCCAGATGAGCACGCTCACCCGTACCCGCCGGCTCCTCGCCTCGCTCGGCGCCGTCGCGGCCATCGCGGGGGCGGCCGTGGTCACCGCCCCGACCGCCCACGCCGCCGCCGGCTGCGACCTGGCACCCGCCCTGCATACCCCCGAGAAGGTCTACAACGGCGCCACCGGCGTCCTCGACCTGCCCTCCGACAACGAGGCCAACGGCCAGTGGATCGGCGTCTACACGCCCAACAACCAGTCCACCGCCCAGACCTGGTCGTTCTGGAAGTACTGCGACGGCACCACCGCCATCTCGCACGGCGGCGAGGGCAAGGTCGTCGACCTCGACACCAGCTCGGGCACCGTCCGGCTCTGGGACACCCCTGACGGCTGGGAAGGCCTCAACCACCCGGCCGGAAGCGGGATACCGGCCAACCAGAAGTGGCGCCTGACCGACGACGACCGCGGCTGGTACCTGATCCGCAACACGGCCACCGGCCAGTGCCTCACGTCCAAGGGCGTCGCCCAGCCCACCTCGGTGACCTCCTGCAACACCGGCGACCCGGCCCAGCGCTGGCTGCTCCGCTGAGCCACCTGACCCGCACACCCGGGCCCCGTCGCGCTCCCCTCAGGGGTGGAGCGCGACGGGGCCCGGAACGTGTGGGTCAGGTGAGGCCGTGGGTGCCGCAGCACCGTGCGCGAAGTCGGGATCGCGGTTACGTTGACGGGATCTGCCGCCAACCCGTCAGAGGTGGACGATGAAACCGAGGGTCCTGGTCAACGAGGTGAAGGGCGAGGGACCGCCGGTCGTCCTGGTGCCCGGCGGGCTCACCGGATGGGTGTCGTGGACACCGCTCGCGGACACCCTGTCAGCGACACGGAGGACCATCAGGGTGCAGCCGATCCACAACGAGCTCGGCTCCGCCGGCGAGCGCGGGGACGCCGGATACACCGCGGCGGTCGAGCGTGAATCGCTGCTCATGACCGTGGACGCCCTCGGGGTCGAGACGGCCGACTTCACGGGGTGGTCCGGCGGTGGGCGAGCCCTCATCGAATTCACGCTGGCCCATCCGGAGCGGGTGAGGACGCTGACGCTCGTGGAGCCCGCGGCGTACTGGATCCTCGACCGCCTCGGCGAGTCCGACCCCGAGGTCGCCCGCTTGAACCGGTTCCTGCATGCGCTGGCCGGACAGGACGTGAGCGAGGAAGACCTGGCCGAGTTCCTCGAACTCGCCGGACTCGCGCCCTCGAAGGACCGGGCCCGCGACCACCCCGCCTGGCCGCGCTGGGCCCCGCACCGGATGGCCCTGTCCTGGAGCCCGGAGCAGGCCGACCGGCCCGACCGCGACGTCGCCGAACTCGCCGGGATCCACTGCCCTGTCCTCCTGGTCCACGGCTCCGCGACCACCGACTGGCTCAAGCGGGTCACCGCCGTCCTCGACGAACGACTGCCCGATACCCGGGTCCTCGAACTGCCCGGCGACCATGCCTGCCACCTCGAGAACCCGGACGCATTCCTCGCCGCGTTGGAGCGACACCTGGCCCAGTGAGCCGACGTCGAACACCGCGCGGAGCCGAGGAAACGACGAACACCACCGCGAACGGCCCCTGACCTGCGGCCGGCTCGACACAGCGGGCGGCGCCCGCATCCGGAGCCCGGCCCGCCCACGATGTGGATGCCGCGGCTCGGCATCGGCCTTCACGCCAAGGCCGCTGTCGATGACTGGAACCCTGTCCGTCCAGGCATACCGTCGATACGCCGCCGGCGGGTCCGGCTGCAACTCCCCCACGAGCACAACCGGACCCCCCGACTGGTGGCCGGGCCCGGACGCGACTCCCCCCACGGAGCTGCAACTGGGCCCGCATCCTGTTCACCGGCGACACGCAGCGTACATGCCATCTCCACGCAGCGCTACCGCATGCCGATGCCAGTGCGATTCCGGGGCGCACCGGGGCACCGCCGGGAGGAGGCCTTGGCGGCGATCACCGCGTCGTCGCGGGTCGACTGCCGGTCGAGGTACCGGCGGTGCGCCGGCGGCCGGCTTCAGCACATCGACGGGGCGTTCGGCGACGATACCGTCCAGGCCGGCGCAGGGTCCTCGGCCGATGACGTAGACGGGCCGGCCTGCCGGCGGAACCGGACTGAGGGATGATGGTGGAACCCTTGCCGTTCGGCCGCCCGTTACCGGGCAGCCGGGGCGGCCTCCCATCTCCCAGCCGGGCGACAGAGCGGAGGTCAGCGGATGGACACCGCTGACGAGCGCAACGAGGCACCGACCCCGGTGCATCTCGGCCCGTCCGTGCCAGGTGGACTGCTGGACCTGCTGGGAGTGGCGGCGATCGTCCTCGACCATGACGGACGGATCACGTTGTGGAGCCCGCAGGCACGGGAACTGTTCGGCTGGACCTCCGAGGAGGCGCTGGGCCGGCCCGCGGCGAAACTTCTGGTCCCCGAGGAGCACGTGGGCCTTGTGCTGGAACTGTTCGCCACCGTGATGGCCAGTGGCGAGAGCTGGGCCGGAGTGTTCCCCGTCCGGCACAAGGACGGCTCGACGCGCCTGGTGGAGTTCCGCAACATGCGGCTGCGGGACAAGGACGGCGCCCGCTACGCGCTCGGCATCGCAGCCGACGAAGCCGTCGTACGCGGTGTGGAGCGCGACCTGGCGCTGTCCGCCCGGCTGGTCGCCCAGTCCCCCATCGGCCTGGCGGTACTGGACACCGACCTGCGCTACCTCCTGGTCAACCCGGCCCTCGAACGCATCAACGGCCTGCCCGCCCCGCAGCACCTCGGACGCAGCGTCCCCGAGATGCTGCCGTTCCTGGACACCGACGCCATCGAGGCCGCGATGCGCCACGTCCTGACCGGCGGACTACCCCTGCTCGACCAGTTCACCACCGGCCGCACTCCCGCCGACCCGGACAGCGAGCACGCCTGGCTGGTCTCGTACTACCGGCTGGAGGACCCGGGCGGGCGGGTGCTCGGCGTCGCACTGTCGGTGGTGGACGTCACCGAGCAGCACCGGGCGGACCGCCAGGCCGTCCAAGCCCGCCGCCGGCTCGCCACGATCGCCCGCGCCTCCACCCGGATCGGGACCACGCTCGATCTGGCGACCACCGCCCACGAGCTCGCCGACACCGTCGTCCCCGATCTCGCCGACATCGCCGCCGTGGACGTTCTCGACGCCGTTCTCGGTGCCCGCGCCGCCCACGGCCCCCCGAGCGGCCCGGCGCTCTTCCGCGCGCTCGCCGTCCAGAGCGCCTACCCCACCGACGCCGCCGGCGCCGCCGACCCGGTGGGTGAGCTCACCCGGTACGAGGCCGACCGGATGGTCACCCGCTGCGTGGCTACGGCCCGGCCGGTCCACATTCCCCATGTGCGCTCCGACCACCTCGCCCGCATCGCGCGGGACGAAGCGGCCGCCGCCATCCTCGCCCGCACCGGCGTCCACTCGTATCTGGCCGTGCCGCTGATAGCCCGCGGCGAGGTCCTGGGCGCACTCGACCTCAAACGGGCCCGCAACCCGCTGCCCTTCGACGCCGACGACGTCCTCCTCGCCGAGGAACTGGCCGCCCGCGCGGCCGTCTGCATCGACAACGCCCGCTGGTACCAGGCCCAGCTCCAAGCCGCCACCACCCTTCAACGCCATCTGCTTCCCCGCACTCCGCCCAGCGCGCCCGGCCTGAACGTCGCCTGCCGCTACCAGCCCGCCGGCACCCCCGGTCATGCGGGCGGCGACTGGTTCGACGTCATCCCCCTCCCCGAAGGCCGCACCGCCCTGGTCGTCGGCGACGTCATGGGCCACGGCATCACCGCCGCCGCCACCATGGGACAACTGCGCACCGCCGCCCGCACCCTGGCCCGCCTCGGACTCGAACCCGCCGACATCCTGCGCCAGCTCGACCAACTCACCGACGACCTCGAGGAGACCATCGCCACCTGCGTCTGCGCCGTGTACGACCCGGGTGACGGACTGTCCCTCGTCGCCCTCGCCGGGCACCTGCCGCCCGTCCTCGACCGGGCGGGCCACCGCCCCGTCCTGCTCGACCTGCCCACCGGCGCTCCGCTGGGCACCGGAGGGCTGGTCCCCTTCACCACCACCCGCCTCCACCTGGCGGCCGGAAACCGTCTGGTCCTCTACACCGACGGCCTCGTGGAACGACGCGACCAGGCACTCGACAGACGCCTCGACACTCTCATCGACATCCTCGCCGGCCCAAGGACAGACCTCGAAACCACCTGCGACCACCTCCTCGCCGCCCTCACCTCGTCCACCGGCAGCGACGACGACGTCGCCCTCGTCATCGCCGAGGTCGAAACGTGACGGCCAGGGCAGCCGGTCCGCGCGGCGGCGGCTCAGCCCAGCCCAGACATCCCGCCGGCGTTCGGCGATCGAGAACACGCGGGGGTCGACGGGGCCGATACCCGTTCCAACCCTCACCCGTGGCTTCGGACCGGTGACTTGGCGCGACGGACCGGGCGATCCGGGCCCATCGGCTCAGGATGGTGTGGGTCGGCGTGCCTTCCCAAGGCGGTCCGAGGAGGGCACGCTGGAAGGGAGGCCGCTCCGGTGATCCCGGGAGCGGACTCGGGACAGCGGCCTCGCAGAACCGACGCCCTCGGGTGGCGGGAGGGAAGCGAGATGACCGAACAAGCCGCTACCACGGATATACGCTGGCATATCGCCGGTGATTGGTTCGACACGTGCAACTGCACCATCCCCTGCCCCTGCACGTTCGCCCAGCCGCCTACCTTCGGCGACTGCGAGGGGATCATGGCCTGGCACGTACGTGAGGGCAACTTCGGCGACGTGCGGCTCGACGGCCTCAACGCCCTGATGGTCGGCTCCTTCGTCGGCAACCCGTGGGCCGGCGAGCACACCGACCCGCGCGCCGCCGTCTTCTTCGACGAGCGCGCCGACGAACAGCAGCGGGCCGCACTGGGGGCGATCTTCGGCGGACAGGCCGGCGGATGGCCCGCACAGTTCGTCGAGATGTTCCACCCCGAGATGCGGGGCATGGAGTTCGCGCCCATCGAGGTGACCGTCGATGAGGACCTCGCCACCTGGAGTGCGGAAATCCCCGGCCGGGTCAGGGCGGCCGCGGAAGCCCTGACCGGGCCCACGACGCCCGAAGGCGCACGGGTACAGGTCCACAACGCTCCGGGCTCAGAGGTCGGGCCGGGCCGGATCGCCACCTGGGGACGGGCCACCACCCACCGGGCGAACGTGTTCGGCTTCACCTGGGACCGCACCGGAACGTCCAGCAAGCACTTCCCGTTCGACTGGAGCGGCCCGAACTGAGCGGCACCCCCCGCTCCGACGCTTCGAGGTGGTTTCCACGGCGCCCGCCGCTCGCGACGGTGAGCGCTACATCATGTCGCTCGGGGTGAGCCCCGGCAGCAACCAGCTCTGGAACGGCGCCAGCACGGCCAGCACCAGGAACGCCACCCCCGTCACCCGGGCCAGCAGCGGACCGCGCCGCCACAGCTTCTCCAGGAAGACCACCACCGCGATCCCCGCCATCGCCGCCACGTTCATCACTCCGAGCGGCACCAGCACCACCATCAGCGCCCAGCAGCAGCCCAGGCAGTACCCGCCGTGGTGCAAGCCGACCCGCAGGTCCCGCACCGGCGGCCGGTAGCCCGCGTAGTGCATGAGCTGGGCCATCGGGCTGCGGCAGTGCCGCAGGCACACGTACTTCAGCGGACCCAGCTGGTACAGCCCCGCCAGGGCGAAGGCCGCCGCGCCGATCCACTTCCCGGCCTCCGGGTCCCGCTCCACCAGGCGGCCGGTGAGCGCGAGACCGCCGTACGCCAACAGCCCGAAGGCCGTCCACACCAGCAGGTAGCCGCCCAGGAACTCCGAGGTGCGCAGCGCCCGCGTGGTACCGCTCGACTGCCGGGCGATCCCGCGCGCCCAGGTCACCGCCACCGGTGCCACCGAGGGCAGCATCATCGCCGCCATCATGGCCAGCCACAGCAGCAGGAACAGCGGCAGCGCCATCCCCATCGTGCCCGGCTCGATCCCCATGTCCCGGGCCTGCCCGACCGTGAACACCCAGGCCAGTGTCGCGATCACCACGATCAGGGACCACGCCACCGCCAGATCCCTGACGGGCATCAGCACCCCGGTACGCAGCGGCTGCTTCTCCACGGTGACGGTACGCATGCTTCTCTCCCGATCGGCCCTTCCAGGACAGCACAGATGCGCCGACGGCAAAACCCGGTGGCTGCCCCGGACGAAGGTGCGCAGCGCACCGCCGAAGCCGGCCCCCCTGGATCGGCCTGCAAGACCTCAGGCGCACCCCGGCCAGGCGTGAGGCGCCGGGGCGAGCAGGCCGGGCCCCGCTCACACCGCGACGCCGTATCCCGACGGCAGGCCCGTCGTCCCCGGCTCGGCGCCCGCCGCGGGCAGGTGCCGCACGGCCGGGGTGAGGCCCGGGCCGGCGCCCGCCTGCCACTCGCGCGGGGAGACGCCGTAGGCGGCGCGGAACGCCCGGCTGAAGTGACTGGCGCTCACGAAGCCCCAGCGGCCGGCGACCGTCGCCGTGCTCGGCCGGCCCGGCCCCGGACGGGCCAGGTCCCGGCGGGACATGTCCAGCCGCTGGCGCTGGATCCAGCGGGCCACCGTCACCCCCTCGAAGCGGAAGAGCTTGTGGAGGTACCGCACTGACACGTGGTGGGCCGCCGCGATCCGCTCGGGCGAGAGGTCCGGGTCGCCCAGGTGGCGCAGGATGTGGTCCTTCACCCGGGCCAGGGTGGCGAGCGCCGCCTCGGGCGCCTCCGGGACGGACCGGCCGCGGCGCTCGTGGGCGAGCACCGCGAGCAGGTCGAGCGCGGTGGCGGCGAGCCAGGAGGCCAGCTGCGGCTCCATCGAACCGGCCGACCCGGAGAGGCACTCCAGGTAGGCGGCGACCAGCCGGGCGGTGCCGTCGCCGGTGTCGAAGGCCGTCGCGGTCAGCGCCCGCAGGTCCTCCTCTGAGACGCCCCCGGCCGACCGCGGCCAGTGGAAGGCCGTGAAGAGGAAGGGCTCCGGAAGCTCCTTGGTGAACGGCCTCCCGGCGTCGGAGATCGCGAAGGTGCCCGGGCGCAGCTCCACCCGGTGGCCGTCCTGGACCAGCCGGGCGGTACCGCGGTGCTGGAGCGCCAGGGTGAGGTGGTCCTCGCCGCCGCGGGCGATCAGCTCCGCGCTGCGCTCGACCCGCTGCGGACCGGCCTGCACCAGGGAGACCTGGGTGGCGCCCAGGCCGTGGCTGGTGATCGTCGCGGGGGCGGGCGCGCTGTCGAGCAGCGTCACGTCCAGCGGGATGAAGGTGCGGGATACGGCCTCGTGCCAGTACGCGGCGCGGTCGGCGGGTGGCACCAGGGCGGTGTCGAGAACAACGGACATCGGTACTCCTCGAACAGCTGTCGACCGGATCGGCCGGACCGGCCGGACCGGTGTCGCGGTGTCGGGTGGGCACGGACCCTCGTCGGGGCGGTGGGACGGGGTCACCAGGAACGGCCGTGCAGGGCGACGTGCACGGTGTCGACGGCCTGGATCAGCGCGGCCCGGGCGGTGCTCGTGGGGCGGTTCGCGCCGATCAGGAGGAAGCCGTGGACGGCCCCCTGGTAGCGCATCGCCACCACCGGGACCCCGGCCGCGCGGAGCCTGGCCGCGTAGGCCTCGCCCTCGTCCCGCAGCACGTCGGCCTCGGCGGTGACCACGAGGGCCGGCGGCAGCCCGGCGAGCTGCTCCAGCGAGGCCCGCAGCGGCGCGGCGGTGGGCTCGCTCCGTCGGTCCGCCTCGGGCAGGTAGTCGTCCCAGAACCGGCGCATGTGGTCGCGGTGCAGGAAGTAGCCCGCCGCGAACCGCCGGTAGGAGGGAGTGTCGAAGTCGGCGTCGGTGACCGGGCACAACAGCACCTGGTGGGCCAGCGGCACGTCGCCGCGCTCCCGGGCCAGCAGGGTCACCGCCGCCACCAGGTTGGCCCCGGCGGAGTCGCCGACGGCGGCCATCCGCCGTCCCGCCAGTCCGATCTCGTGGCCGTGCGCGTGGATCCAGCGGGCCACGGCGTAGCACTGCTCGACGGCCACCGGGTAGCGGGCCGCGGGCGCCCGGGCGTAGTCCACGTAGACCACGGCGGCGTCGGTGCCCAGGGCGAACTCCCGGATCAGCCGGGCGTAGCAGGCGGCGTCGCCGAGCGACCAGCCGAGGCCGGGAAGGAACAGCACGACGGGGCTGGGCTCGGCGGCGCCGACAGGTCTGGTCACCTGGACGTGCACCCGTCCGGTCGGTCCGCAGGGCAGGGCGAGCCACTCCGTCGTGGTGCCGTACGGGTCGTCCTGGTCCCCGTACGGCTCGTCGGCCGGCCCGCCGTGCGACCCGTCGGTCGGAGGACTGTCCGGGGCGAGGAAGGAGAGGTCCGGCGGTTCCGTCGCGGACCGGCCGGCTCGGGCGTCCAGGAACTCCTGGAGCGCCCGGTCGAGCACCGGGCGCCGGTCGGGCAGGGGGGTGGGGTCGGACAACTCTTGCTCCTGGCTTCGGTCGACGGGCACGGTGGCTCCGTGTGTGCCCCGGCCGTGGTGGCCTGTTCGTGCCCTTCGGCGGGCGGCCGGCTCCTCAGCCGGTTTCGTCGTGCGGGCGTGCGCGCCACTCGCGCGGCGAGACGCCGTACGCGGCGCGGAAGGTCCGGCTGAAGTGCGCCGGGTTGACGAAGCCCCACCGCTGGGCGACGGCCGAGACCGTGGGCACGGTGCGGCCCCGCCGGGCCAGCTCGCGTGCGCAGGCGTCCAGGCGGAGCTGCTGGACGAGGCGGCTCACCGTCACGCCCTCGCCCTCGAAGAGCCGGTGCAGGTAGCGCACGGAGATGTGGTGGGCCTGGGCGATCCGCTCGGGCGACAGGTCCGGGTCGCCCAGGTGACGGTCAACGTACTCGCGCACCCGGTGGACCAGGTGCGCGTTCCGGGCGCCTGGCTCGTCGGCCGTCCGGGTCGGCGCCAGCTGGGCGATCAGCGTGCTGAACAGGTCGGCGACGCTGCCGGCCAGCCGGTCCCCGACCGGGGCGGGGTAGGAGTGCGCGGAGGCGGCGAGGACGCCCAGGAAGGGCAGCAGCACCGGTCCGCACCCCTCCGTGGGGCCGACGGCCGTCGCCGAGGCGTGCCGCAGCTCTCGCTCCGGCACCCCGAGCAGCCGGCGCGGCACGTGGAACAGGTGGGTGCGGAACCGCTGCGGGTAGTCCACCGCGTACGGACGCGCCGTGTCGTATAGAAACAGCCCGCCCGGCGGCACCTCCGCGCGGCGCCCGTCCTGCTCCAGGACGGCCCGGCCGGACACCTGCAGGCCGACCCCGACCTGCGGCTCGCTCCGCGGCGTGCGCGCGATCAGCGCCGCCGTGCGGGACAGCCGGGCCGCGTCCGCCTCCAGGGTCGAGATCCGCACGTACCCGAGGCGGTGCGATTCCAGGAGTCCGTCGAAGGGCCGCCCGGTGTGCGGGTGCACCTCCAGCGGCACCAGCGACCGCGACACCGCTCCGCTCCAGAAGGCCGCCTTGTCACCGTCCGCGACCGACGCCGTCGTCACCCGCAATCCCATCTGACCGTCCTTCCGCCGGAGTCCTGCGCACTCTCAGCGTGGACCGCCCGCGCGGCGGGCCGGTAGGTCATCTGACTGTCGTGTTCGGGTGATACGTCACGAAGGTCGGCGAGCTGACCGGGGCCGACCGGCCCGCCGGGTGTTCCCGCAGGTCAGCCGCCATCCAGGGCGTGGGCGAGCGCCGCCCGCGTGGTGATCCCGAGCTTCGGGAAGATCTTGTAGAGGTGGGCCCCGACCGTGCGGGGCGACAGCTGGAGCTGCCGGCCGATCTCCTTGTTGGTCAGACCGGTCGCGGCCAGCCGGGCGATGCGCAGCTCCTGGCCGGTCAGCCCGGACGGGTCGGTGGCCGGTCCGTCCTGCGGCAGGGCCACCGAGTCGCCTGCGGCCCGCAGCTCCTGCTCGCACTGCGCCGCCCAGGGCGTGGCCCGCAGCCGGAGGAACACGTGGTGGGCCGCGCGCAGCGTCTCCCTGGCCCCGGGCCGGTGGCGACGGCGCAGCCACGCGCCGTGGGCGAGCCGCAGCCGCGCGAGGTCGAACACCCACTGCTCGGCGCCCGGCACCTCGTACGCGGCGCGGTAGGCGGCGTCGGCCTCGTCGTCGTCCGCGGCCAGAGCGGTGGCGGCCGCACACAGGAAGGCGTGCCGGCCGGAGAACTCCGCCGAGCGCGACGCGGCTCCGGCCACGAGGTGGGCCCGGGCCTCCTCGTGCCGGCCGGTGTGCACGGCGGCCGTGACCAGGTCGAGGACCAGGGCGTGGTGCCAGGGCGGGCCGCCGGCCAGGCGCCCGGGCGGGGTGAGCTCGCAGAAGTGGGCGTACGCCTCCTCGTAGCGCCGGTGGGCGAGCGCGACCAGGCCGCGCAGGTGGGTCAGGCGGTCGAGGACGTAGCGCATCCGGGCGCGCGTGGCGGTCGGCCGGACGGTCCGCTCGATCTCCTGGAGCCCGGCCTCGTCGCCCCGGCCGGCCAGGAAGTGGGCGTAGTACTGGCGGAACATCAGCCCGTTGGTGTGGTACCCGAGCTCGTCCGCCATCTCGGCCTCGCGCAGACAGACGGCGGCGCGGTCCCAGTGGCCGAGCAGGTAGTCCTGGTGGGCCTTGGCCTTGGCCACCGAACCCTGGGTGGCGTAGCCGTGCCCTCCGGCGAAGCGCTGCCACAGGTCGCCCATCGGACAGTCCAGCGCCGAGGCGGTCCACAGCAGGAGCCAGGCCGCGCCGGCCTCCTGCTCCTCGGTCATGCCTTCGGCCGTCGTCCGCAGGGCTGCGGCCGTGTCCGGGCCCGGGTCGGTCCAGGCCCGCAGGCAGAGCCGGCCCGCCTCGGAGACGTTCTCCCGGTGCCGTTCCAGGGCGCGCCAGGCCCAGGGGTCGTCCGTGTACGTCGCGGCCAGGAGGAGTTTGAAGTACACCTGCTCGACCAGTCCGCCGAAGGTGTCGGCGCCCGGCGCGGTCAGGGCGTCGAGGGCGGCGGGCAGCAGCGCGGCGGAGGACTCGAAGTCGACGTGGTGGCTCTGGTCGGCGTAGACCACCGCGTACGAGAACAGCGGGGCGATGTCCGGCGGGACGGTGCCGGCCTTCAGTTCCTCCACCAGGGCCGCGGTGTGGCGCAGCTGCCCGCCGCGGGCGGACATCACCGCGGCCCGGGTGAGCCTGCGGACGCGGTCGCAGGAGCTGGGGCTGAGGGCGGCGGCGCGTTCCAGCAGGAGCGCGCCCTCCGCCTCGCCACCCCGGTGGGCGAGGTCCTGGCCGGCCTCCTGGAGGCGGTGCGCGAGGCCCTCGTCGGGCAGCAGCGCGGCGGCAGCCTCGTGGACCAACCGCCGGGGGTCCTCCGGTGCCAGGGCGCCGGACAGTGCGCGGTGGGCCTCCCGGAGCGCGGTGTCGGAGGCGGCGGAGACGACGGCGGTGCGGACCAGGGGGTGCCGGAACACGAGCTGCCCGGCCGGGTCGAGCCGGGCCAGGCCCTCCGCCTCGATCCGTTCCAGGATCTCCCGCGCGTTCTCGTCCGCGAGGGCGCGGAGCCACTCGGCGCTGCCGGAGTCCGGGCCGGCGGCCAGGGCGCCGAGCAGCAGCAGGCGGCCGACCTCCGGCGTCACCGTTCCGAGCCGTTCGGCGAACATCCGCTCCAGCTTCCGCCCCAGGGGCAGCCGCTCGGGCAGCGGAGCGGCTCCCCGCTGCTGGGCGTCCGCCAGTTGGCGCGGCAGCTCGACCAGCGCCAGCGGGTTCCCGGCCGCCTCGGCCAGGACACGCTCCTTGGCCGGCGCCGCGAGTTCGGGGAAGCGGGTGCCCAGTAGCTGGGCCGCGTCCTCCCGTGGCAGGGCCGGGACGTCGACGGCCTCGGCCGACCACCGCTGGGCGACCGGTCCGTCCGGGCGGGTGGCCCCGACGATCACCACCGGCAGCTCGGCGCACCGCCGGTGCAGGAAGGCGAAGACGGTCGTGCTCGACGAGTCGATCCAGTGCAGGTCGTCCAGGACCAGCAGCACGGGGGCGGTCCGCACCGCCTGTTCCAGCAGGGCCAGGGTGGCGGCGCCGACGGCGAAGCCGGTCGGGGTCCCGGAGCGGACGCCGAACGCGGTCTCCAGGACCTCCCGCTGGTGCGCGGACAGCGCGTCGGAACGCTGGAGCAGCGACCAGAACGCCTGGTGGAGGGCTCCGAACGCGAGGTCCGTCTCCACCTCCGTGCCGACCGCGCGCAGGACGGTGAACCCACGCTCGCGCGCCGCGCGCTCCACCCAGGCCACGAGTGTGCTCTTGCCGACACCGGCGTCGCCGCGCAGCAGGACGGTGGACCCGCTCGCGCCGTCCACGGCCTGGACCAGCGCCGCGGTCAGCAGCTCGGTCTGCCGCTGCCGGCCGATCAGGGCCGGAAACCGTCTGTCCTCCGCCACTGGTTCGTCTCCCTCGGGAAGGCCGGTCCGCTCGCCGGGCACCCAAGGCTACCGCCGCGGAATCCACCGTTCCCACCAGCGGAAACGACCCCGGACCCCGGGGCCCGGCCGGCCCCTACGGCGTGTCACTCGCGGTAGAGCAGGACGGAGGCACCCGCCAGGACCGCGCTGGCCACCAGAGCCCAGGCGATCTGTCCGTGCAGGACCAGCAGCGCGCCGGGGCCCGCGCCGGCGAGCATGGTGACGACGGAGAGGACCTTGCGGCGCTGACGGGGGGCGGTGCCGCCGGCGGGGCGGGAGTCGGCGGCCAGGCCGGTCAGGGTGAGGGTCAGCACGGTGGTGGTGAGGTCCGGTATGCCCAGGCTCCGCACGGTGGCGTTGCGGATGCCCATCGCCAGGGCGAGCAGGGCGATCACCGCGTACTGCGCGGCCCCCTCGGGACTGTGGACGAAGAGGACGGCGGCGGCCGCGGCGTGCAGCGCGGCCTCCAGGGCGAAGGCCGCGCGCAGCCGCGCGGGGCGCCGGGTCGCGGTCTGCCGGGTCGCGATCCGGCCGGCCACTCCCGCGCCGAGGAGGAAGGCGGCGAGGGAGGTCAGCGAGCCGACCACGGAGAAGCCGGGCGCTCCGGCGAGGGCGAATGCGATGACGACGACGTTGCCGGTCATGTTCGCGGTGAAGACGTGGCCGAGGCCGAGGTAGCTGATGGCGTCGATCAGGCCGCTGACCAGGGTGAGGCCGAACAGGGCCAGGGCCAGTGGGTGGCGGTCGTGGATCTGCGGTCCGGACGGTTGCGGCGGCGATGGGGTGGTCACGACGGCTCCTCGTGCGAGCAAAGGGGGATGCGGGTGGGGCACCGCCTGATCCAGGCGGTGCCCCGTGACGGAACTGACGGGCGTGTCAGAAGAAGCAGGGGTCCATCGGCACCTGGGGCTGCCCGGGCAGGGCGAGGCCGCGGGCCGCGCGCCAGGCGTGCTGCTCGCCGGAGGCCGCGGCGGCCTCCAGGACACCTTCGGCCTGGTGCACGCCGGCCAGGCCGGGGGCGGGGGTGGCGTGGTAGCCGCCGAAGCGGGTGACCGGGCTCCAGGACGGCGACACCGCGGGCAGCTCGGGCGCGAGGCCCTGGTGCTCCTGGGTCGCGTGGACGATGCGTCCGCCGACGACGGTCAGCACGGACTCGATGTGCGGGATGTCGGCTTCGGGCACGGTGAAGTAGTCGGCACTGAGCAGCGCCAGGTCCGCGTAACTTCCCACCGTCAGACGCCCCTTGACCTCCTCCTCGCCGGTGAGCCGGGCGCCGCCCAGGGTGTAGAGCTCCAGGGCCTGGGCGCGGTCGAGCCGGTTGTGCTCGGCCGCCAGGCGCCGGCCGCTGACGGCGCGGCCGGAGACCAGCCAGTGCAGGGCGACCCAGGGGTTGTAGGAGGAGACCCGGGTGGCGTCGGTACCCGCCGCGACGGTGAGGCCGCGGTCCAGCATCGCGCGCAGCGGCGGCGCCTCGGCGGCGGCGGGGGCGCCGTAGCGGGAGACGAAGGCCTCGCCCTGGAAGGAGAGGCGGTTCTGCACGGAGACGGCGCCGCCCAGGGCGGCGATGCGGTCAAGGCTGTCCGGGCTGACGGTCTCGGCGTGGTCGAAGAGCCAGCGGTTGCCCTGAGGGAAGAGGCCCTCGGCGGCGAGCTTCTCGAAGACGGCGAGGTCCCGGCGGATGGTCTCGTCGTAGGTGGCGTGCAGGCGGAAGCCCCAGCCGTTCTCCGTCAGCAGCCGGACGGCCTTCTCGAACTCACTCTCATAGGAGCCCAGTTGCGGCCTGGGCTCGGTGAAGTTCTCGAAGTCCGCGGCGGCCCAGGTGAGGTTCTCCCCCGCACCGTTGAGGCGCAGCCACTCGTCGCCCTCCCCGGGGCGGACGGTGTTCACCCAGCGGGTGAGGTCGTCCAGCTCCTGCCCCGCGGTCTGCGGGAAGAGGTGGTAGGCGATGCGCAGGCTCAGCTCGCCGCGGCGGGCAAGCTCCATGACGGTGCCGTAGTTCTCGGGGAAGCTCTGGAAGCCACCGGCGGCGTCGATCGCGGAGGTGAGGCCGAAGCGGTTGAGCTCGCGCAGGAAGTGCCGGGTGGAGCCGATCCGGTCGGCCTCGTCCAGGGTCGGCGCCTTGGCCAGGGTGGAGTAGAGCAGCAGGGCGCCCGGAGCGGCGATCAGCAGGCCGGTCGGTTCGCCGTCGTGGCCTCGCACGATCTGGCCGCCGGTCGGGTCGGGGGTGTCGCGGGTGAAGCCGGCGGCGCGCAGGGCGGCCTTGTTGAGCAGGGCCGACTGGTAGAGGTGCAGCACGAAGACGGGGGTGTCGGGCGCCGCGGCGTTGAGCTCCGCCAGGGTGGGCAGGCGCCGCTCGGCGAACTGGTCGGCGGACCAACCGCCGACCACCCGCACCCACTGGCCGGGCGGGGTGCGCTCGGCCTGCAGCCGGAGCATCGCCAGGGCCTCGCGCAGCGTCGGGACGCCGTCCCAGCGCAGCTCCAGCACGTAGTTGAGGCCGCCGCGGATGACGTGCAGGTGCGCGTCGTTGAGTCCGGGCACGGCCCGGCGGCCGAGCGCGTCCACCACCCGGGTGCCGGGGCCGACCAGCGGGACGACGTCCGCGTCGTCGCCGACCGCCTGGATCAGTCCGTCGCGCACGGCCACGGCGGTGGCCTGCGGGCGGCGCGGATCGTTGGTGAATACCTTGGCGTTGCGCACGACCAGGTCGGCGGGCTGCTCGGGAGTGCCGGGACGGACCCCGGCAACGGGCATGGTGGACAAGGGAAGTCCCTTCGTTCGGTGGTCTTTCGGCGCGGGGCCGCCCATCGAACCTAGGCAGCCGACGGCGGGCGAGGGTCTCCGCAGCGCATCGCCAGTTGCCCGGCAGTGCACTTCGGCGGCCGGCGAGCCCGGTTCGGCCGGTGGTGCGTTGTGGGAACAGCCCCGGGCGCACAGCGAGCAGAACCTTCCGCCCATCCCGGCCTAATGTCGTTGACGTGACGCCGAGCCGATCCGGCCAGTGTCTGACGCAGTGTCAATTCCCTGCATTCCCCATCCCCTGCATACCCGAGGAATGAGAAGAATCATGGTCGACTTCGCCAACGTCCACGCCGCCCCGAGCCCGGACCTGCTCACCCCGGACAACGCGATGATGCTGTTCGTTGACCACCAGCCGCAGATGTTCTTCGGCACCGGCAGCGGCGACCGCACCGCCATCATCAACGCCACCGTCGGCCTGGCCAAGGCCGCGAAGATCTTCGACGTGCCGACCGTGCTGTCCACCGTCGCCGCCGAGTCCTTCTCCGGCCCGATCCTGCCGCAGTTGCAGGCCGTCTTCCCCGACCAGGAGGTCATCGACCGGACCAGCATGAACGCCTGGGAGGACGAGGCCCTGGTCGAGGCCGTCAAGGCCACCGGCCGCAAGAAGATCATCCTGTCCGGCCTGTGGACCGAGGTCTGCCTCGTCCTGCCGGCGCTCTCCGCGCTGGACCAGGGCTACGAGGTCTACGTCGTCGCCGACGCCTCCGGTGGCGTCAGCCCGCTGGCCCACGAGCACGCCCTGCAGCGCATGACCGCCGCCGGCGCCATCCCCGTCACCTGGATCCAGGTCCTCCTGGAGCTCCAGCGCGACTGGGCCCGCACCGAGACCTACGTCGCCGTGACGGACCTCGTCAAGGAGCACGGCGGCGCCTACGGCATGGGCATCGTCTACGCCCAGTCGATGATCAACCCGCACGCTGCCGGCTGACGGTGTCGGAGATGAACACGGGTCTACTCCTGCTGCGTCTGGTCGCCGGCCTGCTGATCGCGGGCCACGGCGTCCAGAAGGTCAGCTTCCACCTCGGTGGCGGCGGGCTGCAGGGCGGCAGCGCCGAGTTCCGGGGCGACGGCTTCCGCGGCGGCAAGCTCACCGCGATAACCGCCGGCGGCTCCCAGATCGGGGCCGGGCTGATGCTGGCCGCCGGTCTGCTCACCCCGCTGGCCGGCGCGGGTGTGATGGGCGTGATGACCGTCGCCCTGACGGTCAAGTGGCCCCACGGGCTGTGGGTTCAGCACGACGGGTACGAGTTCCCGTTCGTCCTGATCGTCATCGGCGCGGCACTGACCGCGACCGGCCCCGGAGAGTGGTCGGTCGACGGGGCCCTCGGCCTGGCGCACTGGCCGCTGTGGTGGCTGCCCGCGGCCGTGGTCGCCGGTGTGGGCGGCGGCCTGGTCACCCGGTTCGCCCTGCACCGCAGCTGAGGCGGCCGGGACCAGACGGGCCCGGGCCCCTGGATGGGAGACCACTCAGGGGCCCGGGCCCGTTCGGCACGAAGAACACGAAGTACCGAGAGCAAGGAGCGAGTTGATGACGGCGACGACGACGGAAGCGAAGCGCGTACCCGAACCCGGCCCGACGGCGGCGGGGACGGGGACACCCGCGACACCCGCGACCTCGGACCAGGCGCACGACCCCGGCGCCGGGCCGGACCTGCACGCCATGACCCGGATCGCCCTGCGGCCCATCGCCTCGCCGATGCCCCTGGGCTTCTTCACGGTGGCCATCTCCTCCGCCGTGACCAGCAGCCTGCAGCTCGGCCTGATCGACGGTGCGCACCGGCAGGCCGTGGCGCTCACGGTCTTCTCCGCCTTCGTGCTCCAACTGCTGGTCAGCGTTCTGGCGTTCGGCGCCCGTGACGTCATCGCGGCGACGCTGATGGGCGGGTTCGCCGGCGCCTGGCTGGCCAACGGCCTGGTCACGGCGACGGGCTCCCAGGGCGGGGCGCAGGTGCTGGGCGTGATGAACCTGGTGTTCACGGTCTTCGCCGCCCTGATGGCCTCGGTGGCGAGGCCGAAGAAGGTGCTGTGGCTGCTCCTGATGATCGCCGTACCGCGCTATTTCGTAGCCGGCCTCCACGGCGTCTCGGGCGCGGCCTGGCTGGGCCACGCCGCCGGCGCACTCGGCATGCTCCTCGCGGCCGTGGCGATGTACGCGGCCTACGCCCTGATGCTGGAGGAGCTCCGGGGCAGGGAGGTCCTGTGGATCGGGCGCAGCGGTCCCGTCCGGGACGCCATGCACGCGGGGCTGGCCGGCCAACTGAACCGGCTGGAACAGCAGGCGGGGGTGCGCCGCACCCTGTAGCCGGCGCCCTGTCCCACCGATCGGCCCCGCCACGAACGTGACGCGATTCGGCTGTGCTCTACCGGTCCTCGGTACGAGCACAGCCGAATCGCGTTTCACCTCCGGCCCGAGGCGGGAGCCCCCGACCCGCGACCGCCTCAGCGACCCCCGACCAGTCGGCTCAATTCGGCGTCCCAGTCGATCAGTTCGGCCTCACCACCGCGGGGCACGAGGGCGAAGCTCCGCTCGCGCAGCCAGCTGTTCACCGGCTCGACCGGGACGTCGATCGAGGCGGTGCCGTCGTCCTTGCGGAGCGTGATCCGCAGCCGCCGGCGACCGTGGCAGCGGCACGGCGGCGATATCCGCACGTCGCCCATCCCGGCCGGCCGGTGCAGGCCCTTCCAGAGCAGGTCGCGGGAGAACTCCCAGGTGCCGACCTCCGGGTCGGAGCCGGGGAACTCCATGACCACCGAGAACGGCTCGTCGCCGCGGTACACGAAGCGCACCGGAAGATCGATGAACTTACCCTCCCCCAGATGGAGTTGGGCGTCCACGGCGAGCGCGGCGGAGTCCGCGCCCGCCCCGGGGCCCTGGTCGGGGAGCGGATGGCGTCCGGGCACGGTACCTCCAAGGACGGTGAGGGAAACGGAAAGTGCCGGGCCCGCCGACGAACGGGCCCGGCACTGAGCGGAGCCGGGCCTGCCGACGAAACAGGCCCGGCCCGCGGTCACTCCCCGTACTCGGGGGTGACGACCAGGTGCTCGGCGAGGAACCAGACCTGGGTCTCGCCGGTGCGGATGATCTGGGACACCAGGAGGTCCTGGGTACCGTCGTCACCGAGCTCCGCCGTACGGGTGGCGGCGTCGCGGACGTCGGCGAGCACGGTCTCGTGCGCGTCGAGGAGGCGCGAGAGCATCGACTGCGCGCCCTCGATGCCGTCCGGCGGGCGCGGCACGCCCGTGATCTGGGCAGCGTGGCGGGGGTCGCCCACTGCGACGCCGCCGAGGCTCTGCACCCGTTCGGCGAGCGCGTCGACCAGCTCCAGCTGCTCCTGGGCGTGCTTGTCGAAGAGCAGGTGCAGCTGGTAGGCGGTCGGCCCGCGCATGCCCCAGTGGTACTTCTTGTACAGCGCGTACAGGAACTGGGTGTCCGCGAGGACGCGGTTGAGCCGCTGGCACGAGTACTGCCGGGCGTCATGGGAGAGCGCGATCGGCAGCTGGGTGACGGTGCCGAACTCCTGGATCTCGGGACCGTGCTGGTGGAGGCGAGGCTGGCTGGTCATGGTGCTCCTGGGACTAGGCGGTGGCGGGGACGGTCAGTTGGCGATGGACCGGACGGCCTCGCGGATCACGTCGGCGACGCGCTCGGGCTCGGAGAGCATGACCAGGTGCGAGGAGTCCACCTCGACCGTGGTCGCCCCGGCACGCCGGTAGCCGAACCGCTGGACATCGGGGTTGAGGGTCCGGTCGGCAGCGGCGACGATTCCCCAGGACGGCTTGCTCTTCCACGCGGCGGTGGGCGCGGCCTCGCCGAACGCGGCGGCGGCCAGTGGCCGTTGGGAGACGGCGAGGACCCGGGCGAGGCCGGGGTCGACGTCGGCCGCGAAGATCGCCGGAAGGCGGTCGGCGTCCACCGAGACGTCGGTGCCCTCGCCACTCCCGTCCTCCAGCGGGAAGGGGGTGTACACCAGGGCGGAGGCGAGCTCGGAGTCGGGGAAGCCGCCCTGCAGCTCGCCCAGGCTCTCGCCCTCCTCCAGCGCGTAACCCGCCAGGTACACCAGCGCCTTGACGTTCTCCTCGGCGCCCGCCACGGTGATCACGGCGCCGCCGTAGGAGTGGCCGACCAGCACGACCGGCCCGGGAATCCGCCGGACCACCGACGCGATGTACGCGGAGTCCCCGGTCAGGCTGCGGTTGGGGACGGCCGGCGCCACCACCTTCAGTCCGTCGGCCAGCAGGCCGGGGATGACCCGGGCGAAGCTGGAGGCATCGGCGAAGGCGCCGTGCACCAGTACGACGGTGGGCGTGTCGTTCGTCGTCATGAAGGGGTCCTTACTGGGGCCTCGTCGAGGCCTCCGGATCATTGGCATCTGTGGGCCTCAGGCTAGGAACGCGCGAGCCCGGGGCCTGTTCCGACGGCGCACTGCCTGCGGTCGGTCCGCGCACCGTATGCAGGAGTCGGGGCCCCGTCGCCGGTGCGCACGACCTCAGCGCTCTCGGACGATTCGGGGTGCTCTCTGAGGCAACCGGCCGGCGGCGGCCGACCCTAGCCTGTGTCCCGTCGCAGCCACCCGCTGCCGTAGGGAAAGGAAAACCCATGCCGTACATCACCGTTGGCCAGGAGAACTCCACCTCCATCGACCTCTACTACGAGGACCACGGCTCCGGGCAGCCGGTCGTCCTCATCCACGGCTTCCCGCTGAACGGCGCCTCCTGGGAGCGTCAGAGCGCAGCCCTGCTGGAAGCCGGCTACCGGGTCATCACCTACGACCGCCGCGGCTTCGGTCAGTCCTCGCAGCCGACCACCGGCTACGACTACGACACCTTCACCGCGGACCTCCACACCGTGCTGGAGACCCTCGACGTCCGGGACGCCGTGCTGGTCGGTTTCTCGATGGGCACCGGCGAGGCCGCCCGGTACGTGGCGACCTACGGCTCCGAGCGGATCGCCAAGGTCGCCTTCCTGGCCTCGCTGGAGCCCTTCCTGCTGAAGACCGACGACAACCCGGACGGCGCCGCCCCGAAGGAGTTCTTCGACGGCATCGTCGCGGCGGTGAAGGCCGACCGGTTCGCCTTCTACACCGACTTCTTCAGGGACTTCTACAACCTGGACGAGAACCTCGGCACCCGGATCAGCGAGGAGGCCGTCCGCAACAGCTGGAACGTCGCCGCGAGCGGCGGAGCCTTCGCCGCCTCGGCCGCGCCGACCACCTGGTACACCGACTTCCGCGCCGATGTCGCCCGCATCGACGTGCCCGCCCTGATCCTGCACGGCACCGGCGACCGCACCCTGCCCATCGAGAACACCGCCCGCGTCTTCCACCGGGCCCTGCCCTCCGCCGACTACGTCGAGATCGAGGGCGCCCCGCACGGCCTGCTCTGGACCCACGCCGAGGAGGTCAACGCCGCCCTGCTGGCCTTCCTCGCGAAGTAGGCCCGGTTGGCCGCGACACCCCCGACCGCGGCCGGCCGTCCAACCGGCACCGCCGTCGCCGCCCTGGTCCCGGACGGCGCCGGCGGTACCGGCCACCCACCCGCGTCCGGCGTCCCGTCCACCGGGGACGCCGGACGCGTGCCACGACCAGGAGTTCCCCCGTGAAGCTCCGGTCAGCCCGCCGTATGATCCCGCTGGTGGCGGCGCTCGCCGCGCTGACGGCGGTCCCGGCCGGCGCGGCAGCCCAGAGCACGTACCAGGGCCCACACCAGAGCACGACCACCAGCACGTCCCAGGGCGCCGCGGCCGAACGGCCGGGCAGCCACCGGCAGTTCGCCGTCGGCCCGCAGTACGACTCCACCCACGTCTACGTCGAGCCCGGCACCGAGCAGGCCTTCGTGGCCAGTTGGACGTCCACCTTCGCCGGCACTCACCGGCTACGGCGTGCCGGACCTCGGCGCCACCCTGGAACGGGCGAAGGCCGCCGGCGCCTCGGTGCTGTCGGGACCGGTCCGCGCGGGCGGCCGGGACAGCGCCATGGTGCGGTTCCCCGGCGGCTACATCGCGGAGATCCACACCGACCGCTGACCGGCGGGACGCAGTCGTCGACGGGGGGGCGGGGGGGGGAGGGGGGGGGCCCCCCCCCCCCCCCCCCTCGGCCCGCCACCCCGCGGGTCCCCAGCCGTTCCCCCCCCCCTCCCGCCCCCTTCCCCCGACCCCAGGGGA
>NZ_JBVJCO010000018.1:101028-120395 GCF_055588525.1 Kitasatospora sp. NPDC041988 | reverse complement strand
ACTCCGAGGGGTCCGCCCCCCCCGTGCCCCCCCTTGGGGGCCCCCCCCAACCTTCGCCCCGTGGGACCCCCTCTTCGGCGGGCCGCCGGGCCGGCGCCCCCCCCGCCCCCCCACCCGCACGTCCGTCGGCCCGCACCCGGGCGGTGCACAGTCCGTCTCACCGCCCGTCAGGCTCCGTTCCCGTGACCCGGGGCGCGTCCCCCGCCGTACGCAACCGACCTGGCGGCGTCCTGGACGAGCTCCGCGACCGTGGTCGGGCGGGAGACGGCCACCGCGTGGGAGGCGTCGGGCAGTTCGAGGACGGTCGCACCGGCGCGCCGGGCCGTGAAGCGCTGGACCGCCGGGGGCAGCGCCCGATCGGCCCCCGTCACCAGGGCCCACGAGGGCGTGGTGCGCCAGGCCGCCACCGTCGGCGCGTCGGTGAGCACCCGCTCGGCGACGGGGCGCTGGAGCGCGGCCAGCACCTGGGCCACCTCCGCGTCGAGGTCGGCGGCGACGAGCGGCTGGAAGCAGTCTGCGGGCACGGTGAGCTCCGTCGCCCGGTCGGTGCCCCCGGTGGTGAACTCCGACCGCCGCAGCCGCGGGATGAGTGGCGAGGGATCGAAGCGACTCGCGAGCGCGTCGTGGCTCTCCCCCACGTCGGGGAGGTAGGCGGCCACGTAGACCAGCGCGAGGACGTTGGGGGCGGCGCCGGCCTCCGTGATCACGGCACCCCCGTAGGAGTGACCGACCAGGACGACGGGGCCGTCGATGCCCGCGACGACGGAGGCCAGGTAGGCGGCGTCGTGGGCCAGTCCGCGCAGCGGATTCGCGACGGCGAGGACCGTCAGGCCGCGTCTGTGGAGTTCGGCGATGACGCCGAACCAGATGGTCGCGTCGGAGCAGCCGTCGTGGACGAGCACGACGGTGGGCCGGGTAGAGTGCATGGCTGCCTTTCGGATGGCGCCGACGGCGGGACGCGCCGGCCGACGGGCAGACCGTGTCGCCGGCCGGCGGGACATGGCGTCGGCCGGCGGAACCGTGGCATCGACGGCGCCGGGGTGGAGGAGTCAGGAGGCCGGACTACGGCCGTCGGTCTGCGCGGCGTAGGCCTGCCACTCGCGGGGCGAGACCCCGTAGGCGTCGCGGAACGCCCGGCTGAAGTGGGAGTGGCTGACGAACCCCCACCGGTGCGCGACGGCGGAGACGCTGGTCTGCCGGCGGGACGGGCGCTCCAGCTCCCGACGGCAGGCGTCCAGCCGTCGCCGCCGCACCCACTGGCCCACGCTCATCCCGTCCTGCTGGAAGAGCTTGTGCAGGTAGCGCACCGAGATGTGCTGCGACCGGGCGATCGATTCGGGCGCGAGGTCCGGATCGGCGAGGTTCTCCTCGATGTGGGCGCGGATCCGCGCCAGCAGCTCGGCCGAGCCGGTCGGGTGCTCCGGGCTCTCCCGTTCGAGCAGCTCGCTCACCAGGATGGCGACGATGTCGGAGACGCTGCGGGCGAGGTGGTTGCCCGGCCGGGCCCGGTGGGCGCGGGCCTGGGAGGCGAGGGTCCGCAGGAACTGGGAGGCGAGCGAGCCGACGCCCTCGTTCCCGCGCGCCATCAGTCCGCCCGTGCGCCGGACGTCGCTGTGCCGGACGCCCAGGTAGAAGCAGGGGACGCGGAAGTGGACCATCCGGCACTCGGCGTCCTGCAGCAGGCCCGCCGGGTGCACGGTGGTGCCGATCAGCAGGTCCCCGGGGGCGAGCGCGGTACTGACGCCGTGGCGCCGGACGGAGGCCGCGCCGCGGACGTGCAGGGCGACGTAGACGCAGTCCTCGGGGTCGGTCCCGGGCGGTGGGGAGAGGATGTCGATGCAGCCGTTGCCGCCATCGTGGGCGGTCCGGCCAGGCTGGTGGTACTCGGTTTCGGGCATGGGTGAGGGACCCGACGGGATCACGGGAGGCTCCGACCGGTTCGAATCGTTCAGGTGCAGGGGAGGGTTGCCCGCCGCTCGGCGCCCGGTGGTGGCGCCGTCGGCGGCGGGGCGTTCAGGAGAGGAACTTGTCCACGACGGCGTTGAACGCGCCGGGGTTCTCCAGGAACGGGAAGTGCGAACTCGCGACGTCCTTCGGGAAGACGTGGAGGCGGGCGCCGGGGATCCGCTCGGCGATGAAGCGCTGGGAGTCGGGGTCGACGTGGCTTCCCTCGCAGCCGATCACCAGGGTCGGTACGTCGATGCGGTCGAGGAGGTCGCGCCAGTCCTGGGCGCAGTGGTCGAAGAGCAGCGGAACGCCCGCGTACGCCGGGGTGGACCGGATCTGCCCGGCCACGAAGGCGAGCAGGTCCGGGTCGGTGTCACCGCCGAACATCGAGCGGACGAAGTCCTCGCGGACCTCGGCGCCGTCCGGGCCGGCCAGCGCGGCGCCCAGTTCCAGGAGCCCCGCCACGTCGAAGATGGCGCCGGACTCGCGCTGCTCGGCCGGTGTCATCCAGGGCACCGCCGCCACCGCGGCCGGCTGGTCGACCAGGACGAGCCGGCGGATGCGGCCGGTGCCGTACTGGTCGACGAAGCTCCACCACACCGAGGCGCCCATCGACCAGCCCAGCGCGTCGAAGGCGCCCAGGCCCAGGTGGTCGACCAGGCCGAGGACGTCGCGGGCCAGGCGCGCGATGCGGTAGCCGTGGCGCGGCTTGCCGGAGCGGCCGTGGCCGCGGAAGTCCACCGTCACGACACGCCGGCCCGGCGCCAGTCCCTCGAACTGGTGGCGGAACATCTCCTGTGTCTGCCCCCAGCCGTGGAGCATCACCAGCGGGACTCCGTCGCCGCCGCTGTCGCGGTAGGCCAGGCGCACACCGTCGTTCGTGATCAGTTCGTGCATGGTGCTCGTTCTTGTCCGTTCGTGTCGGCTTGCGGGTCAGGGAGTCCGGAACCCGCAGGTCGCCGGGGGGGATGAGCGGCAGCTCGTAGTGAGGATTCTCGCGGTGCATCGAACCCGTTGGCCACCGACCAACGTAGAGATTGCCTGACGAAGCTTCATCACTCTGTAGCAACGGCGCGCTTCAGCGCGCCGCGTCCGGAGGGGCCTGCAGCAGGTCCCACAGCCGCAGCCCCGTGTGCAGCACCAGACGGTGCGCGCCGTTGTCCAGGTCCAGGCCCGTGATCTCCTGGATCTGGCGCAGGCGGTAGTACAGCGAGGTGCGGTGGAGCTCCAAGACCTCTGCGGTCTTGGGCACCGAACCGGCGTTCTCCAGGAAGCAGCGCAGGGTCTCCTCCAGCCGCGAGTTGCCGCCGCCGTCCAGCAGACGCCGTAGCGGCTTCGGCAGAAGGGAGTCGTTGAGCGCGCTGTCGGGCAGCTGGAGGAACACGGCGTACTCCCCGAGCCGCTCCCAGTCGCCGATGCCCTCCAGCCGGGGCAGCCGACGGGCCGCGCGCGCCGCCACCCGGGCCTGGTCGTAGGAGATCCACGCGTCGGAGAGCGCCGTCCGGCGTCCGCCCACGCCCACCACCGCGGCCGGCCCCGGGCCCAGGAAGGTCGTCAGCGAGCGGACGACGGCGCGGCACTGCTGCTCCAGATCCTCTTCCGCCGGTTCCCGGTCGAAGACCTGCACCAGGACCGCCCGGTCCTGCTCGATCGCCGCCAGGCCACGAGCCGTACGGGTCTGCCGGAACGGCTCCAGCGCGCCGCGCAGGGCCACCGCGATCTGCCCGGACGGCCCCCGCTGGCCGGTGACGGCCACGCTGGTCACCACGACGTGGGGGCCCGCCGACAGGAGCCCGTCGTCCAGCAGGCGCTGTTGCGCCGCGCAGCGCTGCGTCGAGTCCGAGCCGACCAGCTGGTTCACCAGCCGACGGGTGCTCTGCTCGTCCTCGTCCGAGGCCAGGTGCTCGGCGTACATCTCGACCGCCACGGCTTGGGCGACCCGGTCGATGGCCTCGGTCTCGGCCCCGGTGAGGGGCTCTCCCGCCGCCACGACCATGAGGATGCCCAGCATGTGGCCCCGCTCGCGGATCGGGACGCAGTAGCGCGGCTGCAGCCCCAGGTCGTCGCGGCCCGCCAGGACCCCCGGACGGGTCCACCGGGCGACGCCCTGCGACAGCACGTAGCGGATGGTCTCGTCGTCCGCGATGCCCTGCAGCAGGGTGCGCACGCGCACCCGGTCCTCGTCGCCGAAGTGCCTGCTGGTGCAGATCATCCGCACCAACGGGTCGTCGAGGACGACGGAACGCCCCAGCTCCTCGGCCAGGCCGTCCACCAACGTCTGCAGCGCCTCGCCTCCCGAACGCGCGCGCTGGATCCACCTCTGCATGATCAAAAGCCTCCCGGCGCCATTCATACAAGGAGCGAAACGGGATGGACAAACCTTCAACAAAGCGAGGATTCCGGGGTCCGCCCGGGCCGGCGGGCAGTCTCCCCGGGCGGCGGGCACGCCCGGACGAAGCTCCGCTCGCGACGCCCGGGGACCTTCGCGATCAAGCAAGTCGCTTGCAGTGGATGTAAGTTGAGATCTGGCCATCCGGTGCGACGACCACCGGACCGGCCACCGGCCGCGCCGCCCCCCGAGCGCCGGACCGGGCGGACGTGACAACGAGGACCCCGCACCCCACCCTCCACGCCGGGCAAACGGTGCGCGGATCGTCAGCTCGCGGTGCACGGCCGGAATATCCGGGCCGATACCGATTCCTAGCCTGAGGAGCGATTCCGCCTCCCCCTGCTCCTCGGCAGCTCCCAGGGCCCGAGGCGAGAGCGTCGCGCCGCCACCGGCACCGGTACACCGACCGTCCAGCGCGACCCGTCCCGATCGGACGGCCCCACCCGACCCCGCTCGGGCCCCTCTCGACCCCATTCCGACGCCGCCCCAGGAGAAACCCGTGCCCGCCCACCACCCCCTCTCCAGCCCCCAGCCCCGCCCGGAGACCACGAGCACCGGCGTCATCCTCGACGCCCGACTGGTCCTCGGCGAGCACGAGTGCGTCGACATCCCGGTGCGCCTCGGCTACCGCGGCGACGACCCGCTCGCCGTCGCCCTCCAGTTCCTCGGCCCCGCGGCGGAAGCCGGCACCTGGCGGTTCTCCCGCGACCTCCTGTGGGAGGGTCTGCAGAAGCCCGCCGGCCTCGGCGACGTCCGCATCTGGCCGCCCTGCACCTGCCACGGCCGCGCCTCCCTGCGCATCATGCTCAGGGGCGTCGACAATGTCGTCCTCGTCGACCTCCCGTCCCGGCAGGTCCGGCGCTGGCTCCGCAGGGAGAGCTTCACCCTGGTCCCCCAGGGGTCGGAGGACACCCTGATCGACTGGACCGCCGAACTGGACGGCCTGACCCGCTGACATCCACCGGCGCCGCCCCGGCTCAGCGCTCCCGGCCCCGGGCCTTCGACGGCCGGCTCGGACGGGCCTCAGTGCCCGCAGGCCCACCAGGCGTCGGCCGACGCCTTTCCGGCGAGCTCCCGCAGGCTGCGGACCACCTCGGCCGGGCCCTCGGCGCCGTACACCGCCGAGCCGGCCACGAACACGTCCGCGCCCGCCTCCGCGCGGCGCTCGATCGTGTCGGCCGCGACGCCGCCGTCCACCTGGGGCCACAGCAGTTCCAGAACACACTCGGCATCCGCAACGCGCGCATCATGCCGAACACCGGGAACCACACCGCTGCACCGCCCGAGCCGCCCGAGCCTGGCACTTCGGCTCGTACCGGCCCCGCACCGTGATCACCATGGTGCGGGGCGGTCGTCCGTCGGCCGGACCGGAGTCCGGTCAGAAGTCCAGCACCTCGCGGTCGAGCGGATACTTCGCATGGTGGGTGCCCTCGTACGGTGAGGGCGTGATCGGCAGGACGCCGGTCGGCTGCAGGCCCAAGTTGTCGTCCCAGATCCGGGGTTCGACCTGTCCGAGGACGCGGAACTCCCGGAAGGTGAACGGCGGGCTGTCGGTCGGGAAGAACTCGGCCGTGGTCATCACCTGGAAGTGCAGGTGCGGCGTGGTGGAGTTGCCGCTGTTGCCGATCAGCCCGAGGACCTGGCCGGGTTCGACGCAGTCGCCCTCCCGGACGTTGAGCGAGCCGGGTTGCAGGTGGCCGTAGAGCAGGTAACGGCCCGGCGCGACCTCCAGGGTGACGTGGTTGCCCACGGTGTCCTCGATCGGCGGGACGGGCGGTGTGACGGGCGGCGGGTTGTCCGGGAGTCCGTCCTGGACCTCCACCACTCTGCCGCCGGCCGCGGACACGACCGGCTGACGGTAGCTCAGGTAGCTGGTGAGCTGTGCGGGGTCGCCTTCCCAGGCCTGCCCTTGCGCACCGACCCGGTACCAGTCGATCGCGAGGCGCTGCGGCACGCCGAAGCGGCCGTTGATCGGGGCGAGGCCGCGCCGGTGGTGGGTGTTGCCGCAGCACGATTCGCTGGCGTACCAGGTGCCGGGGAGGACCGGCGGGCTCAGGTCCAACGGCGCAGTGCGGGCGGTCGGGGTGGCCTGCACCGTCTCCTCGAACGCGGAGGGGCCGGAGGCGGTCAGGATGGCACCCGAGAGCCGGTGTTCGAGGACCTCGGGTGCCGGCTGACCGCGGTCGAGGGCCAGGTCGAGCCAGATGATCCACTGCTGGGAGCCCTGGATGACGGTCGGCGTCGGCGCCGGGGGCGGCGGGGTGTACCCGTCCGCACCCGGCAGGGGGTCGCCCACCGGATTGGCGGCCTCGCCCAGCGCCTGCCCGCTCAGCGAGCCGATGACCTGGTGGGTGCGGGCGTCCCGGACGTCGACACGGTCGAGCCGTACCGGCGTACTGCTGGACAGTGCGCTCGTGGTGAGCAGTTCGTACGAGAGGTGTGTCCTGCCGTCCGTGGCGTCGAACGGCGCCGGTTCGGTCAGCACTGCCGCCGTCAACGGCGTGAACTGTGTGCCGGGCGCCAGATTGGCCGCGCCGGTCCCGTATCCGGGTCCCGCTGAGGCCACCAGCATGACGGCTGCGAGCACGGCAGTGGCGAGCCCGCGATGTAGAGGGCTGCGGCCAGTGCGGCTGCGAGGGTCACGCTCTGCCATTGTGCTCTTTCATTCGTCGGGTCCGGGGCCGTAAAGGACGCCGGCACGCCCCGTGCCGAGGCGCAGGCCCATGTAACCCGGCGGCGCGCCGCTTCGGGCGGAGGCTGCCGGAGTCAGGTGCCGAACTACACCCGCCCAGCCGCATCGCCCGCCGGCTCGCCTCGGGCCCTCGCGTGTCGGCGCTCTCTCAACCGTGGATCCGCCGTACACCAGCCGGCAGTGCTCCCAGTGCCACCACAGCGACCGGAGGAACCGGCCGAGCCGGTCCGAATTCGGGTGCGGCTCCTGCGGCGTCAGCATGCACGCGCACCACAACGCATCTCGCAGCATCGCCCGAAAGGGCGGGGCTGCGTGGACTGCGGGGCGTGAGTCACGGGTCCCAGAGCCGGCCTGATGGCAGCTCTCAGAGGCTAGAAGGTTGCCGGGTCCGGGAGTTGGCGCCGTGCGCACGGCTCTGGCCCCACCACGCAGTCGCGGAACCGGGCCCGAACCACGACGAGACGCTCGGTACGATGCCCGGAATCAGCCGCCTACCTCGGGCGATTCCCTTCCCGTCGGCCGCGACCGGGCAGCCGCAGCCCTTCGCTGGTCAGGAAGTAGAAGACCGGCAGCACGACGAACACGGCGAGTGCGGCGACCGGGGCGGTCAGCGCACCGACCGCCCCGGCGAGTAGATATGCCACCACGCCGGCCCACGAGCGGAGCCTGCCGTGAGCGACGTAGGAGGGTTCGACGGCGTGGTGCAGCAGCTTCGGACGGCGATTCAGATGGCCGTAGAGCACGATCCAGCTGCCGCACATGCCTGCCGCGATCCCGGCGTACAGCGCGACGGCCACGCGAGCGTCGGCGTCGAAGACGCTGTTCTGCAGTGCGCCCGCCAGCACCGCGGTGGGAAAGGCGAGCGCCGCCGTGGTGAAGAGCAGGAGGAGGTTGGCCGCGTGCAGCCCGCGATCCATGGCACGGATCCGCACGAAGGCCTGATGGTGATTCAGCCAGATGACCGCTACATAGCTGAAGGAGGCCAGGTAGCCGAGGTAGACCGGCCACTGGCGGAGCAGGGCCCGTCCGAGTCCGCCGGGTTCGTGGGGCGGATCCGTGAGCCCGAGGACCAGGATGGTCACGGCGATGGCCAGCACGCCGTCGCTGAACGCCTCCGCACGGGCGGTCTCGGAGCGAGTGAACCTCCGCGGGAGGCCGTGGTCGTCCGTCATGTCGTTCTCTCCTCCGATCCCGGAGCGCACCACCCGATGAGCCCGGAGCCCGTTGTGCCACCGACGGCGCACCGGAGCGCTCTCGGCGGGTCGGCCGCTGCTCGTCGACATCCACCAGGCCTCCGCCGGGGAAGGCGGATGCCGCGGCGCGCCCTACCGGGGCGAGTGGGGTATGGACCGGGCTGCACGGGCAGGCGAGGTCGACTCCGGTCGTCACCGTACGTCCGCCGGTCACAGTCGGTTGGTCCATCCGTGCCCCGGTTCTGACCTGTGCGCGAACCGCCGTCGGAGGGCTTCGCCCTCCGACGGCTGCGCATACCCCCGCCGCGCCGCACATTCTGCTCACGCCGAGCGGGAAGTCTCGCCGTACGAGCGGCGCGTCGACGCGACCTGACCAGCAACCCACCTGCAGCACTGGCCCACGCCCCGGCATCGCGCCGATTTCGCGCGCGCCTGAACACGCTCGGTGCACTCACGGCAAAGTCCGCTCCCGCTCGCCTGCCTACCGTGGCCGGGGCCGACCAGCGAGGGCGGGGCGAGTTGATCTGGACTGTAGTTTAAGCATCAACTATATTTCGGTGTGCGCCGCAGGCCAACAGCGCCGGCCGGGCCACCGAACGACGACGAGAAAAGGAAGGACGGCCATGGGCATCCACGTGACGGACAGCCAGGAACGCTCGCGCTTCGAGATCTTCGAGGACGACCAGCTCGCGGGCTTCGCCGAGTACAACCGCCACGAAGCGGAGATCGCCTTCATCCATACCGAGATCGACCCGCGGTTCGGCGGGCTCGGCCTCGGCGGACACCTGGCCCGCCACGCCCTGGACACCGCCCGGGAGCAGGGCCTCACCGTCCTGCCGTACTGCCCCTTCATCCGCGGCTGGATCGCCAAGCACCCCGAGTACGCCGACCTGGTCCCGGCCGCGCAGCACGAGCGGTTCGGCCTGTGAGCGCCCCAATGCAGGAACGGACCGGCACCGGCTCCGGGCACGACGCCACCGAGGACGGCCACGTCGGGGAGGACGGCTTCGTCCGGTCGGCGGCCGTCGTCGCCACCGGCACCGGCGAGGACTACCGCGTCGACATTCGCAGCGGGCGCCACCAGCTCTCCGCCGACGAACCGGAGTCCGTGGGCGGCGGCGATACCGCCACCACGCCCGTCGGGTTGCTGCTCTCCGCGCTCGGCTCCTGCGCCGCCATCACCCTGCGCATGTACGCCCAGCGCAAGCAGTGGCCGCTGGACACCGTCCGGGTACACCTCGGCTACGAGAAGGGACGGGGTGGCACCGCCCGCATCACGCGACGCATCGACCTGGTCGGCGATCTGGACGACACCCAGCGAGCCCGCCTGCTGGACATCGCCGACCGCACCCCCGTCACCCGGGCGGTGAGCGGTTCCACCCCGATCGTCTCGGTCGAACGCCACAGCCGTCCGGCCCGCAATCACGACGGCACTCCGACCGCCGACGGGCGCGGCCGGCATGAGTGACCTCCATCCCGCACCGGCACCGACCGTCCGCGGCGGGCAGACCCCGCAAGGCCCGGTACGCGAGCTCCTCGCACCCCGGGAGACCGCGCTCGGCGGCTCGACCGTCGTGCGCAGGCTGCTGCCCAACCTCGGCCGCCGGATGGTCGGCGCCTGGTGCTTCGTCGACCACTACGGCCCGGACGACATCGCCGACGAGCCCGGCATGCAGGTCCCGCCGCACCCCCACATGGGGCTGCAGACCGTGAGCTGGCTCCACCAGGGCGAGGTCCTGCACCGCGACAGCCTCGGCAGCCTGCAGACCGTCCGCCCCTACGAGCTGGGCCTGATGACCTCCGGCCGGGCGATCTCCCATTCCGAGGAGTCCCCGCGCGAGCACGCCCGCTTCCTGGAAGGCGCCCAGCTCTGGGTCGCCCTCCCGGACGCCCACCGCCACACCGCCCCCGCCTTCGAGCACCACACCGAGCTGCCCGTCGTCACCGCCCCCGGCCTGCGCGCCACCGTCATCCTCGGCACCCTCGACACGGCCACCTCCCCCGGCACCGCCTACACCCCCCTCGTCGGCGCCGACCTCGCCCTCACCGAGGGCGCCGACCTCAAACTCCCCCTCGAACCCGGCTTCGAGTACGCCGTCCTCGCCATGTCCGGCAGCGTCGACGTCGACGGCGTCCGCGTCGAACCCGGCTCCATGCTCTACCTCGGCACCGACCGCCGCGAACTCCCCCTCCTCGCCCGCACCGACGCCGCCGTCCTCCTCCTCGGCGGCGAGCCGTTCGAGGAGAAGCTCGTCATGTGGTGGAACTTCATCGGCCGCTCCGGCGAGGAGATCACCCAGGCCCGCGAGGACTGGATGACCACCACCCGCTTCGGCGACGTCCACGGCTACGACGGCACCCGCCTCTCCGCCCCCGAGCTCCCCGCCACCCCACTGAAGCCGCGCGGCCGGCTGCGCTGACCCGCGGTCACGCAGGCACGACGACCGACTGTCGGCAACGGGTGAACCTCATTTCGTCCCACTGGGTGAGCCGGTCCTCCTCCTCCCGACCTGTGTCGCGGTCACGAACGGTCGGGGGGAGGTCGACAGTGACCGGGCGGAGGGGAGTCGCTGTGCCTGGGGCTGTCAGTGCACGCGCTTGAGCGGTCAAGTCGTCCACAAGGCGAACCAGCTCGTCGAGCGCCTCCGCACGGCCCTTGCGGCGACGCCCGAGCCGCATGGATCACCGCTGTTGCCGCACTCCTACCTGCCTCCAGCCCGCTCCAGCCCACGGCGCACTCCTGCCGCCACCGGGGCACGCGCAGCACCCGGGTCCACCGCGCGACTGGACACGCCCGTAGCCGAGTTCACGCTCCCTGGCTCCATTGCGGGCGACTCGCCGGAAGGTCTCCGTTACCGCGTCCGGCGTCCGCCCATGCCCTCAACGACGTCAGCGCAGACACTACTTCAGCGAAGCCGACGAGCGGATGCTCGCCCGGAACCGACCATGCGCAATGCGTGCACAAATCGCGGACCGCGGAGTTCAGCGACACCTCCAGACGCTGGAGGGCCAGTGCGGATCGCAACTGCCCGCATTCCGCACCACCATGCAGCCTTCCCACTTCCGGACGAGGCCCGAAAACAGGACAGAGTCAGATCCTGGAACAACCCCAACGGAACGTCCGGTGACAGGATCTGACCTAGCCGAAGCTTGCGTGTTTCCGGAGTCAGCATTGCGGCGCCGACCGGACGTCACGAAGGTAGACCAAAGCGTCCTCCAGCAGTCGCCATACGACGGCGGCGACCAGCCCTGGATAATCGGGGCGCACCGTCCTCGCGGGCGAACGAAGGAAGTCTTTGTCGCACTCTGAAGGGGCCGCCGCAGCTCAACGAGCACATCCCGTCTCTGCTGATCGCATGGTGGTCGCGCCGGAACGATCACTAGAGAGGTCTGGAGACGAGGATCCGAGCCCAGAAATCGGGACAAATCTGCGCGAAATGGTCGCCACCAGAGAAGTTCAAACATGGCAACCGCCACTCGTTGAGGCTGCGGCGGAGCCCGTCGGCGTCCTTCGTCCAGAAGTCCGACCCCCCGTACGGCATGAGGGTGGCCCCGATGGCCTTGATACCGCGGGAGTGGGCAGCACGGATCAGGGTGCGGTGCGCGTCGATGAGCCGCTGCAGCGTGACACCGGGAAGGCGACGGCCTGGTAGGAGCGCGCCCGCAGCACGGTGACGACCGCGCCGAGGAAGTACAGCGCCAGGGCGACTGCGGCCGCGACGCCGATCGCGGGAACGGCCAGGCCGGTCAGCAGGCCGGCCGCGCCGGCGGCCTTTGCCAGACCGAGCCAGGTCCACCACCGCAGGGGACGCCGTATTCGATCAGCGGCTGCACGACGAAGTCAGCCCGGCAGCAGGGAGAGCGCGGAGAAGCCCCAGGCGGCGGTGAGGACAGTGGCGACGACGAATGCGGTGGACATCGGATAGTCCCAGGTACTCACGGTGGAGATGGTGCGGCCGGGCTCGGCTCACGGACCCGCGCCCTTACCCGAACACCTCATTGACTCGCCGCGCCCGCCTAGGACGGCTTCCATCCGTCGGCGTCGGGCTACCGCCGGTGGGCCCGGGCAGCCGCCGATCAGCTTCCGCTGTACGCGCTCCCGGGCCCACTTCGGGGTACCCCGCCCGGCAGGCCCTCGTCGAACAGGACGGCTCACGGACGGCCCGGTTCTCCGTCGGAATGCCTGCCGGTGAGCGCCAGCAGCAGGAGCGGGATCACGGCCGCCGCCGCCAACGCGGACAGCAGCGGCACGCGTTGGCCGGCCGGAAGGTGGTGCAGCAGGTGAACGTGGATCAGCAGATGAGGCACGGCGAAGACGAGGTACACCGCAAGGGCCGTACGGACGACGAGCCGTCGCATCGTGACGGCACCCACGCACAGGGCCACGGAGGTGGCCAGGCTCATCGCGCCGTAGTCCATCATCAGATGGGAGTTGTACGGCATCCGCATACCCACCCAGGGAATGTCGAAGAACGAGCGCGGGGCCAGCAGCGCCCAGCCGCCGACGACGGACTGTGCTGCGGCGAGGAAGGCCAGACCCGCGCGGAGCCAGGCTCGCGCGCTCATCCACGCCGCCCTGGGACGAGGCCGGCGGAGGGCAGGTACTCCTCGAAGGTGATCCGCCCGACGGCGCGCTCGGGAGCGAGGTGGGCCCCGTCCCGGTAGGCGCGGAAGGCGGCACCAGGCGCCGGTACCGCGAGCACGGGGCGGCACCGACCGTGAGCCCTCGCCCAGGTCGGTGCCAGCTCGATGACGGCCCGTACCTCGGGCCCGCCCATGTCGTCCGCCCGCCCCTGCGGACCCGCGTCGGCGAGCGAGCAGAGCCGGTCCGCCACCTCACCGACGTCGATGGGCTGGAAGCCGACGCCGGCGGGCATCAGGATCGCCGGCAGCCATCGCTGGACGGAGCACGTCCAGGCGACCAGGTCGTGGATCCGGGTGGCACGCTGGACCGTCCACGACAGACCCGAACTCTGCATGAGCCGTTCGCACTCCAGCTTCGTGCGGTAGTGGGCCAGGCCCACCCGATCGACGCCGACGATGGACACGCAGACCAGGTGCGGGCGGCCGGCCCGCAACGCCGCGATCAGGTTGCGAGTGGCCTCGGTGTCCGTGCGGTCGTTGCCGGTGGCGCAGTGGATCACGGCACCCGCCCCGGCGACGGCCCCGTCCAAACCGTCCCCGGTCAGCAGGTCGCCGGTCACCCAGTCATGCCCGGCTCCCGTCCGGGCTTGCTGTGGGCTGCGACTCAGCACACTGACGGTGTGTCCGGCAGCAACGAGGCGGGGCACGAGCGCGCGGCCGTGCCTGCCGGTACTGCCCGTCACCAGGATCGGGTCCGTCATGGGGTTGCCGCCTTCGTCAAGGCGCGGCCCCGGCGACGTGGCCGGGCCCGCACGGCTGTCGGGTTCACGCATTAAGAACCGGACGGCGCTTCCGAATGTGACAGCCGGGCCGCGAACTGCAGCTTGTCGGGATTGGCGACGACGTGAACGCGGCTGATCCGGCCGCCCGCCGTCTCCGCCACCAGCACGCCTACCAACTGGGTACCCGCCAGCGCGAGACCGGCGGGCTCGCCGTTGACCTCTACGCCACGAGCCGGATTGGCCGCGCGGCCGTCTCCAAGGCTCCCATCAGGTAGCGCGCCACGCGGGAGACGCCAATGACGGGGCGTCGAGCGGCGCCGACCCGGCCGCCACCGTCCACCCACACGGTCACATCCGCTGCCAGCAGCTCCTCAAGACCGCGCAGGTCTCCCTCCTCCGCGGCGGCCAAGAACCGCGCCACCAGGTCCGTTCGGCAGCTGCGGTCGAGTCGGTCGGCGCGCTGATCGGGCCCGTCGGCAACGTCGCCGAGGCGCAGGCGGGCACGCCGGTGCAGCTGTCGGCTGTTCGCCTCGGACACCTCCAGGATCCCGGCGACCTCCCGGTGGCTGTAGTCGAACGCCTCGCGCAGTACGAACACCGCGCGTTCCACCGGGTTGAGCCGCTCCAACAACACCAGGAGCGCCATCGATACGGAGTTGCGTCGCTCCGCGGTGTCCAGCGGACCGAGGGCTCCGTCGGCCGTCGGAACGGGTTCCGGCAGCCACGACCCGACGTAGCTCTCCCGTCGCGCCCGGGCCGAGGTCAGCCGGTTCAGGCACAAGTTGGTGGCCACCTTGGCCAGCCACGCAGGAGCCGAGACTACAGTTCCGGCCTCCACGCGATGCCAGCGCAGGAAGGCTTCCTGCACGACGTCCTCCGCCTCCACGGCCGAACCGAGCAACCGGTAGGCCAGGCCGAACAGATGTGAACGGGATCGTTCGAACTCCTCAACCGCATCAGGTGTCACGGCGAACATCATCTACCGGCCCCGACCCCGACCCTCGGACGGGGGGGGCACGAACGGGCGTCCACAGAGGTCGGCCTCTGCCGCGGCCAGGGCGGCACGGGGCCGGTCGACTTCGGGAGTCACTGCGGTCTTCCTCGTGGGCCGAGGACCCATCGATCGCCGCCTCTCCAGGTCGTTCGCCCACGCTCCGCTCGAGACGGTCACCGTTCACTTGGACCAGCGGCTTCACCGTCGGAAAGGGCTCGCAGTTCGACGCGGATGCGGCCGGAAGCCGACCGAGCGTGGTCGGGAGCCCCGGCCGACCCGCACAGTCGACTGGCACGTCAGCCGGTCGCGGAGAACTGGCCGGTGCCCACAACGTTGAGCAGGGCGAGGCGTTCGGCGCTGTCGCTCCCGATGGGCGGCGTGTACAGAACTACACGGTGGTCGTCCTCCGGCGCGAACGACACCTGGCAGTCCAAGTCGGCCGGGCCGATCAGCGGGTGCACAATGCGCATGCGCGATGCCCTGCGCACCGCGACCTCGTGCAGTTCCCCCAGGCCGGCGAACTCCGCGCTGGCCTCGCGCAGCCGCTCCACCAGGCGCGTCACTGCGGGGTCGCCCGCGCGCCGGCCCACCGCCGCCCGCAGGTCGGCCACGTGCAGGCGGCTGTAGTGGTCATGCTCGTCGACCGGGTACGCGGTGCGCTGGACGGGGTCGATAGAACCAGCGCCAGACCGGGCTCGGCCGCTGATAGGACGGGCGGTCGCCGGGCGTCGCGACGAGGTGGTGCCGGCCACGAGGTTCGGCTTCGCCAACCGCCTGGGCGAGCCCACCCGGGTCCGCGGCGACGCCGCCTACATGCGGCAGGACTGCGAGGCGTCGCTGCGCCGGCTCGACCGGAAGCGGTGGACGTGGGACCTGTGCCGGCAGACCACGACCGCGCCCGGCGGCCTGATGGACAAGGGGATCAAGGGCAAGCGGCGCCGGACGGTGCCGCTGATCCCGGAGATCCGGGAGCTGGTGGCGTGGCGCCTGGACGTGATCGACCAGGACCCGATGGCGCGGCTGTTCACCGGGCCGCGGGGCGGACGGATCACCACCGCCGTCCTGCGGGACGCGACGCACTGGGACGAGGTGGTGGTGGCGCTCGGCTTCGAGCACCTGCGCCGCCACGACCTCCGGCACACCGGGCTGACGTAGACGGCCGACGCAGGTGTGCCGTTGCACGTCCTGCGAAAGATCGCCGGGCACGGATCGCTCACGACGACGCAGCGCTACCTGCACCCCGACCGGCGCTCGATCGAGCTGGCCGGCGAGGCGCTGAGCGCGCACCTGAGCGGGCCCCGCCAGGCGCCTGGTCCCGAACTGGTCCCGCCGGACTCCCCGGCCGTCACCTGCGGCTCGTGCGCTGACCCTGCCTCGGAAACGGCAAAAGCCCCGCTGGCCTGGACTTCCGTCCAGTCAGCGGGGCTCCGACATCACTGTCGGGACGACAGGATTTGAACCTGCGACCCCTTGACCCCCAGCGGTCGAAAGGTCGTGACGGTCCGTCCGATCAGTCCAGAATCCGCAGGTCAGGGCCTTTCACGTCCAGGCCGCATGGCGTCTGCTGGCACCTCGTGACACCCAATCCGTGAGAGGCGCGTGAGAGGTGGCCGACGACTGGAGCTTCGAGAGTGACTTGCCTCACAACTGCCTTGTACGACTCACTCCACCAGTCTGAGCACCTATGTCTTCGCCCTGCCAAGGCCTTTCCGGCACGGCCTACTCGCGTCCAGCTAATTTCCGCCTGCCCGAGGACGGCCAGAGAACGACACGTCGAAAATTTCGGTGGCTCCGATCAACATTCACCTGTAGCCGACTTGATCGCGGTTTCGTGACCATCGCCCATCCTCGAGGTTCTCGCCACTCACCTCTCAGGTCCTCCTGTCAATGTCCGCCTGGATTGACACCCCTCTGTTGTTCGGTTTCCGGGAGCCGGCGGGAAGAACCACATTTCGCGTCCGATCGCCCCAGCGGCTTCGAGTGGCGCCGGGCGCGCTACGGGCAGATCAGCCAAGCTTCCAGAGCGTCAGCCCGCCGTGGTCGTCGACGGCGGTCCAGGGGCCATCGCCGCGCAGCCGGGGCTCGGCGGCGAGACAGCCCCGGATCGCTCCGCCGGCGAGGTCGTAGTCGGCTCCGCTCCTGCCCGGCATCTGCCTGCGGCTTCAACACTGCACGTCCGCGTCGACACGCCTACCTATACTCGTCCAGCGTGGAAAGCGTGTGCGAGCTCGGTAAGGTCACTTGTCTCCTGGGCCGCCGCAGCCACCTGCTGCAGGCGTTTTCTCGGCGGCGGCGGAAATGAGATTTCGTTCTGTGTCGGCTGTGCCGTAGAGTCGGTGTCACCGACGCGGGGTGGAGCAGCTCGGTAGCTCGCTGGGCTCATAACCCAGAGGTCGCAGGTTCAAATCCTGTCCCCGCTACTACGCAACAAGGCCGGGCCCGTCGCACTGTGTGCGTCGGGCCCGGCCTTCGTTTTGGTTCGGTCAGCAGTCGGCGGCGGTGTCGACCTCAATTCGTCAGCGGTGAGCGGGCCGTGTGATCATCCTGGCATTTTGTCCGTAATGTCCCCGTTAATGGAACGCTGGGCACTCACATGCCGACGCGAACTCCTCGACGGGACGCTGATCTGGAACCAGCGCCATCTCCTGCATGCACTGTGGGAGTTCGAGGACCACTACAACACCCACCGCCCACATCAGGCACTCCACCAGGACACGTCACTGACACCACGGCCCGTCCCGATCGCCGATCCCGGGCGGATCGCCCGGCTGGACGTCCGCGGACGCGACCGTCTCGGCGGCACCCTCCACGCGTACCGACATGCCGCATGACCTGCACGGACTAACTCATCGGCAGCCACAGGGGCGGCGCGCGCCGGAAGACCCCCGGCAGGGGCCGCATCAGGCGCCGTCCGCCGTGCCAAGCCGCGCCGCCGTGCCGAGAGGTCTGCGATCAGTCCGCCGTGGCGATCAGCGGCTTTAGCAGGATGTCGGGTTGGGTGCGCTGGAAGGCGTTCAGGTGCCACTTGTCGGCGAACAAGGCCAGCAGAACGTCGTCCGAGCGGCGGGTGAGCACCTCGCCGTTGGTCAGGCGGGCTTTGGCCAGGGCTGCGGCGCCGTCGGCGTCGGTGATCCGGGCCAAGCGGTAGGAGAGCTGGTCGAGGGTGATCGGGGAAGAGAACTCGTGCTCCATCCGGTGCAGGATCACGTCGAACTGCATCGGGCCGACCGCAGCCATGACCGGCGACTGGTCGCCACGCCGGTCGGAGACCAGCACCTGGATCACGCCTTCCTCATCGAGTTGGGCGACGCCCTTGCGGAACTGCTTGGAACGGCTGATGTCCTTGGGCCGTGCCACCGCGAAGTACTCGGGGGCGAAGGCGGGCAGCGGGGGAAATTCGGCCTTCTTGCCGGTGTAGAGGGTGTCGCCGACCCGCAGCGCGCTCGCGTTGATCAGGCCGACCACGTCGCCGGGGTACGCGGTGTCGACCACGGTGCGCTCGGCCCCGAAGACGGTGTGTGCGTACTTGGTTGCGAAGGAGCGGCCGCTGGCCGCGCGGGTGACGTGCATGCCGCGCTCGAAGACACCGGAGCAGACTCGGACGAAGGCGATCCGGTCGCGATGGGCCGGGTCCATGTTCGCCTGGATCTTGAACACCAGACCGGAGAACTCCTCGCCGACCTCGCGGCTGCCGCCCTTGGCCAGCGGGCGGGGCCCGGGAGCCGGAGCGAGGTCGACCACGGCGTCCAGCAGGGGCTTCACACCGATGTTGGTCAGCGCGGCGCCGAAGAAGACCGGGCTGATCTTGCCGGCCTCGAAGGCCTCCTGGTCGTAGCCAGGGCCGGAGGAGAGCACCAGCTCCAGTTCCTCCAGCGCGGTCGTCCAGGCTTCGCCCTCCTGCTCGGCGGCCTTCTCGGAGGTGAGCTGCTCCTCGAGGGCGGCGTGCGTGCCGGCCGGCACCTTGGTGTAGCGCAGCATCTGCTCGGTGTTCCCCGCTTCGACCAGGCCGCGCAGGTTGCCGGCGTTGCCGACCGGCCAGACGACCGGGACGGGGGTGATCCCGAGGTGCGTCTCGATGTCCTCGAGCAGGGTGAGTGCATCCCGGCCGCGCCGGTCCCACTTGTTGATGAAGGTGATCACGGGGACGCCGCGATGGCGGCAGACCGCGAAAAGCTTGCGGGTCTGCTCCTCCAGGCCCTTGGCCGCGTCGACCAGCATGATCGCGCAGTCGACGGCGGCCAGCACCCGGTAGGTATCCTCGGAGAAGTCGGCGTGGCCGGGGGTGTCGACCAGGTTCATCACGTGGTCGCGATAGCCGAACTGCAATGCGGCCGAGGTCACCGAGATACCGCGCTCGCGTTCCAACTCCATCCAGTCGCTGGTCACGCCGCGTCGGTCACCCTTGGCGTGCACCGCACCGGCAGAAGTGATCGCCCGCGCGTGCAGCGCCAGCGCCTCGGTGAGCGTGGACTTGCCCGCGTCCGGATGGCTGATCACGGCGAAGGTCCGTCGGCGGCCGGCCTCATGAAGGACCTGCGGGACGGGGACGGACTGTTCGGTGCTCACGGGTTTCCTCGGGTACGCATCGGCAGCAGGCCGGGTGACGCCTCTCCGTACCTGGTGAGCCGGGGATCAGGTCCGCAGGCCCAAGAAGCGATAATAGGCTGCCGGACGGCGTGACCCCGAAATTCCCGTTTGCCGGGGGGGGGGGGGGGGGGGGGGGGGGGGGGGGGGGGGGGGGGGGGGGGGGGGGGGGGAGGGGGGGGGGGGGGGGGGGGGGGTGGGT
>NZ_JBVJCO010000018.1:77283-101020 GCF_055588525.1 Kitasatospora sp. NPDC041988 | reverse complement strand
GAGCGGGGGGTCAGGTCAGCAGGCAAAAGAAGGGAGAGTAGTCTGCAAGACGGTGGAACCCAGAAGTCCCTTTTTTCGGGCTGCTCCCCCGCCCCCAGCGGGGGCAGCAGCCGAACTGTCAGGAGTCGAAGCCGAGGCCGTGCCGGTCCAGGGTCCTCAGCCACAGGTTGCGCCGGCCCGCTCGGAGTGGATCGTCAACTCGCCTTCATCGAAGCCCTGTTTGGCGACGGTGCCCTGGATGAAGCGCCGGGCGACCTCCTCGCTCTCGCAACCGGCCACCTGCGAGGCTCGGAGAGTCGTCGCCGCAGGTCAAGCCCACGTATCGGTATGCGCAGGCTGGCATCCCCCGGATTGGTCGGCCTCGCTCACGACAGGTGAGCAATCTGGGCGAAGCCGGCTCCGCAGGGCGCGATGATCCGGCTGCTCTCGAGCCCGTGGTCAGCGGTCATATCGGGACGCTACGCCCTGCGACACCGAGCAGCGCCAGCGAGTCCACGACCCCTTGTCGCCACGACAAGGGATCGCCGCAGGTCAGGGGACCATTCAGCCCGTTTGTGAGTACGGAGTGAGTGCGGGGGTTCACCGGCTGCTGACGCCCGCCGGGAGACCATGAGCGTGGCTGTTCGTACGACCCGCAGGAAGTGATCACCATGCGCTCCGCAGCCCACGCCGGGCACGTCTACCGCCGGTGCGGCTGCCGCGACCACCAGGGAAAGCAGCTCCGAGCCAGCTGCCCCGAGCTCGCCACCGACCCCGATCACGGCACCTGGACCTTCTCCCTCGGCCTCCCCTCCCCCGGCCCCGGACGCAACAACGTCCGCCGCGGCGGCTACCCCACCGCCGAAGCCGCCCGAACCGCCCTCCGCCGGATGATCGAGGGCGAGACCGCCGGCTTCAACGCCGACCCCAACCAGTCCGTCGCCGAGTACCTCACAGCCTGGCTCAAGGACAACAAGCTCGCCCTCACGCCCACCACCTTCGCGCGCTACCGCGACTACGTCACCAACGACCTGATCCCCGCCCTCGGCGCAGTCAGGCTCGACGACCTCGGACACTCCCACATCGCCGCCTTCACCCACGCCCAGCTCGACGCCGGCCGAGGCAAGGTGACCGTCCACCGCTGCCTCGCCACCCTGTCCAGCGCCCTCGGCGACGCCGTCCGACAACGCCGCCTCGCCTACAACCCGGCCCGACCCACCGTCATCCCCCGCCCCGCCGCGGCCGAACGCCATTTGACGTCCACCTGCCCGAACGCGTCCTCTACATCCAGACGGATGTCTGACTAATGTCCACCAGTTCGAATCACGCAGGTCAGGGCCCATCACATCCAACCCACATGACGCCTGATGCCACCTCATGACGCGCAATCCGTGAGAGGCGCGTGAGAGGCAGCGCGCGAGCGGGAGTTCGAGAGTGATTTGCCTCACACCCCGATTGTAGCGCTCGCCAGCTCTCCCACAGTGCCTCGTACCGCTCCCGGCCCGTGTGCATGAGTGCTCGACGCCCGGCCAGACGATCCGGAATCGCTCACCGTTGGCAGGAGCATCCGCAAGCCCCGATCGAGGCGGGATTCGGATCTCACCTTCGCCGTTTCAGCGCACGTGCCACGCGCGGGAGTTCTTCGTGGAGCAGCCGGCCGGTCAGTGCGCCGCCGTACACGACGGCGCCGACGCCGACGAGCCAGGACTGGATGACCAGGACGGTGCCGATCGGTCCGTAGGCGAGGGTATTGGTGGCGATCAGCGGCGAGAAGACAAGCCGGGAGAAGAGTCTCAGGCCGAGCAGCCCGACGGTCGTGGCCACGGCGCCGGGCAGCAGGGCGCTCCATCGGACCCGTCCGCCGAGCAGCAACCGCTGTGACCACCAGAGGAACAGGGTGGCGCTCAGCACTGCGGCGAGGCCGCCGGCCGGGGTCTGCCGCCACAGGGTTGTGGCGGACAGGAGGAGGAGCCCGATGAGGGCGGCGAGCCACACGAGGTGCCGCCACCTGGCCCACCACCGGGCCGGTGGTAGGCCCCAGACCTTCTCGTAGGTGGTCTGCACCGCCGCCCCGAAAGAGAGGCCGAAGACGGCGAGGGCGGCGAGGCTGAACGCCGTCGTGGTCCGCAGTGTCTGGCCGGGCAGGGCGATCAGCTGCTCGACCTTCTTCCTGGAGGACGCCGACACGCCGAGTCCTTCGCCCAGCCATTGTGCGAAGCCCTGTCCGTGCGCCGGATCGGCCGCTGAAATGACGATCAGCAGCGGCACGAGCGTAAGGAACCCGAGCGCCGCGAAGCCGAGCGACCGCTGCCACAGTTCGAGAGTGCTGCCCTGCCTCCATCCGCGTCCGGCCGGCGAACGGCGGACTATCCGGCGCAGTCGCCCGAACAGGGACGGACGGCCTTCGGCATCGGGAGACTGCATCGGCATGGATGTTGACTACCACGGTCGATGCCGTCGCCGAGCAAATGGCGCGGCCAGAGTGGAGTCGGGGCAGCGACGTGCCCCGCGCGCCACGGCGGGCCTGCGGGGCCGCGGTGATCAGTGCTTGAAGGCGTCCTTGATCTTCGCTCCGGCCTGCTTGGTGTTGCCCTTGACCTGGTCACCGCGGCCTTCGGCCTGCAGGCGCCGGTTCCCGGTGACGCGGCCGAGGGTCTTCTTGGCGCCGCCTTTGACCGCTTCGGCCTTGTGCGCGATCTTCTTGGCGATACTCATCGGGGCTGCCCTTCGAGGGTGGCGGCCGCTTCGGGGCGGTGGCCCGTCAGTGGTCTGCGCATGTGGTGGCGGCGATCTACCGGTGGGCGGCTCGGTGCCCGAATGGGTGCGTCCAGCTCCGGTGACCGTCGCCGGGGCTGGGATGCGGGTCGTCTGGAGGTGAGTCGTTCCGTTGTGCGGCGGTTTGCGCGCGGGCGGTGTCGCGTTGGCCGGTCAGGTCGTCGCGTTCCTTGCTGGCGGCGGTCTCCGCGCGGGCGGTGTCGCGTTGGTCGATCAGGTCGTCGCGTTCCTTGCTGGCGGCGGTCTCACGGCGGGACTCCTTGAGCCCGTGGCGTGCGGCGCGGCCCCGGCGAGAGGTGCGGCGCGCACCGGCCAGGAGCAGACTCAGTCCGAACATGGCCAGGGCCCCGACGATGATGCCGTACAGGAACAGCGTGCCGGTGGAGCCGGTGACGTGGTAGCCGAATACCTCGAACCCGCCTGTGAGCGCGTGTCCGCTGCCAGTGTTGGTGAGAATGCCCGCCACGCCGACGACTACCGCGGCGACCAGGATGATGAGCCCGATGATGATGATCATGGCGCGCTCCGGAAATCTTCGCTGCAGACCCACAGTAGAACCGCGCCGCCCGGGATACCAGCGCGAACAGGGACGGCAGGATCGACCGGGGTAGGGCCCATGCGCGCGGACACCCTGGGTTGTCCACCCACACGTACCCGCCGTTCCGGCTCGGCGCCTCCCCGCCGGGCGGCCGGCGGTGAGACCATGAAAAAGCGGCTAACATGCCGCCGACCATCGCGCCTCGGAACGAGGAATGATCATGGTCAAGGTCCTTTTGGTGCTGCTGTGCCTGGTCCTGCCGTTCCTGGCAGTACTGATCAAGGACGGGCCGAGTATCAAGGTGCTCTGGGCCTTCCTCCTTCAGTTGTGCGGCCACGTGCCCGGAGTGATCTACGGGATCTACCAGGTGGTCAAGGACTGAGGCCCCGTCCCCCAGCACAGGCACTCGACACGCCGGGTTGGCACCCATGTCACGACACGAGAACGAACACCGGACAACTGACGAGAGCAGGGCCGCCACCGGTGGCGCCGGTCCGACTGAGAGTCCGACCGACCTGCCCAAGAGGTCGTGGTGGGGCGTCCTGAAACGCACCACCAAGCAGTTCAAGGCCGACAGCCTCAGCGACGCGGCAGCCGCGCTCACCTACTACGGCCTGCTGGCGATCTTCCCCGCTCTGCTCGCGCTGGTATCGATCCTGGGGCTGGTCGGCAGCTCCGCCACCAAGCCGCTGCTCGACCACATTCGTGACCTCGGCCCCGGGTCCGCCCGCCAGATCCTCACCACCGTGGTGCAGCAACTCCAAGCTGCCCAGGGCAGGGCAGGCATCGCGCTGGCCATCGGAATCATCCTCGCCCTGTGGTCCGCCTCCGGCTACACCGCGGCCTTCATGCGGGCCGCCAACAACGTCTACGGCATCGACGAAGGCCGCCCACTCTGGAAGACCCTGCCCACACGACTCGCCCTGACCATCGTCCTCGTCGTGCTCCTCGCCCTCACCGCTACCGGTGTCGTCTTCACCGGCACCCTGGCCACCAAGACAGGGAAGATCCTCGGAGTCAGCGAAAACGCCGTACAGGTCTGGGGCATCGCCAAATGGCCGATCCTCGTCATCATCGTCACTGCGATGGTCACCCTGCTCTACTGGGCCGCGCCCAACGCCAAACGACCGAAGCTGCGCTGGATCCTGCCCGGCAGCCTGGTCGCCGTAGCCTTGTGGATCATCGCCTCCGGCGCGTTCGCCCTCTACGTCGCCAACTTCGGCAGCCTCAACCGCACCTACGGCAGCATCGGAGCCGTGATCCTCTTCCTCCTCTGGCTCTGGGTCTCCAACCTCGCGATCCTGCTGGGCCTGGAGTTCAACTTCGAACTGGAACGCGGACGAGCCATCGCAGCCGGTCACCCACCCGAGGAGGAGCCCCACCCCGAAGCCCGCGACACCCGCGAACCACCGCCCGACACCCCACAGGATCACGACGGACCCCGTCACTGACTCCCGCTCCTCCTCTCCGCCGGAGGAGGATTGGGAGGGCGGGCCGGGGCAGGAGAGCGAGGAAGGGCTGGATCGGGTCCGAGGCCGCCACGATCGGTGGTGAAGGAGGTCGGGTGATGGCATCCGAGGCGCGACGGGCAACTGCGGCATCCCCATTGCCGTCCGACGAGACGGAGGAAGGCCGGGACGCGGGGGCGGCGGTAGCCCGGTCCGCATGCACGCGGCATGCCCGCACATGTGGGTGACAGCGGTTGCGGTCTTCCGCCGCACCGCGGCCGGGCAGGTGGTGGTTCAGCGCGTCGGGCGTCGGCCTGAGCGCCGGGACCAGCGGATGCCGGCGTAGGCCATGTCGGCGACGAAGAGAATGATCGCGATCACGAGGAGGAAAAACCATCCGTTGGCGACGGCGCCGATGATGCCCAGCACGATCGCGACGATAACCAGAGCCAGGATCAGGACCATGACGAGCCTCCTCGGCCGCGTATGGGCGCTCAGCGGCGGGCGAGCTGCCGCTCGCCGCCGGCACCCTTCTGGTAGGCCAGGCCGTAGTGATGGAAGACGGCGTCCTCGTCCTCGGCGGGCAGGACGTCATCCATGCCGATGGCAGGGCAGTCCCTCACGAGCGCCTTGTCGTAGGCGACCTTGAGATAGCCCGGTCCGACGCTCGCGTCGTTCAAGGGGACGAAGACCAGCCGGTGCTGGGTGGGCATGCCGATCTGAACGGTCGCCATGGCCGGCTCGTCCGTGCTGGTGTCCACGTAGATCGCCTCCAGCGTCCCGATCTTGCTCCCGCCGGCGTCGACGACGTCGTGGGTACGCCACTCGCGGATGTCCCCTATCTGGATCATCATGGCTCCCTTCGCGCAGCCCGGTCCCCGGGCGCGGGCCTACCCGGACCGGCAGGCTCACCTGGCCCGTGTCGTGTGGCCTTGCAAGTTTCAGCGTGCCTCGGTCTGAGCGCCGAGGCCAACGCAAGCACCCCTTCCATTCGAGGGCGCTCAGTGCCGCGTAGTGGGAAGGCGGAGGCCGGCAGTGGACGGGATAACCCCGCCGTCGGCGTGTGGCGGCGTCGCCCGCTGGGCGAGCTGACATTGCGCTGCCGCTACGCGGCGGTGGCGAGGTCGGCGCGGCCAAACAGGAGCGCGTAGCCGCGGGGCAGGTGGGCGAGGAGGCGGTCGGTGAGCCGTTCGCCTGCGAGGTCCGCCAGGGCTGCCAGGACGGAGGAGGCGTCCCACCGGGCTGCGGTGAGGCTGGTGTTCAGGGTGCGGGCGACGGCTTCGACGAAGGGAGCTGCGACGGGTTCGGGCAGCGGGATCTGGAAGGCGAAGGTGGCGCGGGCCTGCCCCATCGGCTACCCCGACCGCCCGCTCGGCGAGCTCTGGCGGGCCGCCGACCGCGTCCGCGAGCACCGCGGCGACAGCCAGGCCATCTCCTGGGCCGTCGGCGCCAGCGTCGATGATCGCCTCAGACCAGGGGGCGGGGTGCGCTCCAGGAATCCGTCGAGGTCGTCGCGGAGGGCGTCCAGGACGGGCCGTTCGAGTGTGGGTGCGCACCTCGATCTATTCGTGGAAGGCGCGCCCGGTGTCGGTGATCAGGAGGATCTCGACCGGATCGCCAAATAGGCACGGTCATCGCACTTGTCGCCTCATTAAGGGATCGCCCCAGCTCAGGGCCCCAAATGACGGCAAGGTGGTCGCACTGTGGTCGCAGGGTTCGACAAAGAGCGACCGACAATGGATGCACAGATCCCTGCCTGATCTTTGGAAGCGATCACGATGCGCGCCGTCGTCGGTCTTGGACGTGTCTACCGCCGTTGCGGCTGCCGCGACCCTCACCACCACCAGCTCGGAGCCCGCTGCCCGGCTCTCGTCTCCGACCCCGGGCACGGCACCTGGACCCTCGCCGTCGACCTGCCCGCACCCACCCCCGGCCGCCACACCGTACGCCGCGGCGGATACCCCACCGAGGAATCAGCCCGAGCCGCCCTGCGCCGACTGCTCGAAGGCCACAACGGCGGCTTCACCGCGGACCCCAACCAGACCGTCGCCGATTACCTCACCGCCTGGCTCAGGGCCAAGGCTCTGGTCCTCAAACCGACCACCATGGCCCGCTACCGCGCTTACGTCGCCAACGACCTCATCCCCTCCCTCGGCGATATCAGGCTCGACGACCTCGGCTACCCCCACATCGCCGGCCTCGTCCACACCCAACTCGCCCGCGGACGAGGCCGCGTCACCGTCCACCAGATCCTCGCCACCCTCTCCAGCGCGCTCGGAGACGCCGTCCGACACCACCGCCTGGCCGCCAACCCCGCCCGGCCAGCCGTCATCCCCCGCCCAGCCGCCGCCGAACGCCACATCTGGACGACGAACGAAGCCGTCCACTTCCTCCGCTACTGCCACGCCGTCGACCCGCCCTTCGCCGACCTCGTCGAGTTCCTCACCGGCATGCGCAAAGGCGAAGCCCTCGCGCTCCACTGGAACGACGTCCACCTCGACCACGGCGTCCTGTTCGTCCGCTACTCACTCGCCGCCGTCGACAACAACCGCCTCGTCCTACCACACCCAAGACCCGCACCAGCAAGAACTGGGTCGCCATCTCGCCACGCGTCGCCACCGCCCTCCGCAACCGCGCAGACGACCGAGCCCCCGCACCCGCCGGAGCCCCCGGCGGTGGTCTCGTCTTTCACCGCCCCAACGGCCGGTCGCTCCACCCCGAATACGTCCTCAACCACTTCCACGACCTCAGCCGCGCTGCCGACGTCTCCCGCACCACCGTCCATGACCTACGCCACCTCGCCGCCACCATCTCCATCACCGCCGGCGTCCCTCTGACCGTGGTCTCCAAGACCCTGCGGCACTCGACCCTGTCGACGACCGCGAACATCTACAGCCATCTCACCGCCCGGGCCGCCCGCGACGCCGTAGACACCATCGACAAGACCCTCACCGCCATCGACAGAACCGGCACCCCGGAAACCCGCATCCCCAGACCGCGACCACCCAGCGACCACAATCCGCAGCTCCGCAACCAGCTCACCCTCATCAAGAGGTCGGAAGGAGAACCGAGTTACCAGAACAACGCCCAACCACCGCCAGGCGGATGCGACCACACTGCGACCACCAGCCGACGGAACATCAAAAAGGCCGCTCCCGCCAGAAGCGGAAACGGCCTACGACCTGCAGTTATGCAAGTCGGGACGACAGGATTTGAACCTGCGACCCCTTGACCCCCAGTCCTCACAACTCACTGTAGCCTCGCTTGCCCGGGTGAACACGACCACAGCTTCTGATTCGGTGGCGGGCTCGTGCTCGAAATACAGCGGCTCTGCGACCGCCTTCGGGCGATGGCCGGGCAGGATGAAGGCCACGAGGACGGTTCCGACGGCCAGGACGATGCCGCCGATCAGGCTGGTGTGGGCGACAGCGTGGGTGAAGGCGTGGTCGGCTGCCGCGACCAGGGCCTGGGCCTGCCGGACGCCGCCTGCGGGGTTGTGGGCGACCTGCTGGGCCACGGCCTGGGCGCCGCCGACGGAGTCCTTGGCGGTGTCGAGGGCCTGGGTGGGCAGGTGGCCGGCCAGGGCGGAAGTGACCTTCTGCTTGTAGGTGGTGGCCAGGATGGAGCCAAGCACGGCTATGCCGAGCGAGCCGCCGAACTCCACGGCGGTGTCGTTGATGCCGCCGCCGACGCCGAGCTCGTCCTCGGGGAAGGAACCCATGATCAGGTCGGTGCACGGCGAGGTGCTGAGCCCGATCGCCAGGCCCAGCAGGGCCAGGGTGGGAACGAAGGCCGAGTAGGTGGAGCCGTCGCCGATACGGGACAGCAGCAGGATGGCCCCCGTGCCGATGGCCATGCCGGTGATCACGACGGGCTTCATGCCGAGCTTCGGCGTCAGCATGCCGGTGACCGCGACGCCGAGGAATGTGCCGCCGGCCAGCGGCAGCAGCCGGACGCCGGTGGCGAGGGCGTCATAGCCGAGGACGAACTGCAGGTGCTGGGTGGCGTAGTAGACGGTTCCGAAGGCGCCGAGGAAGAAGAGCAGCACGGCCAGCACGGAGCCGCTGAAGGCGCGGTCGCGGAACTTGCGGACATTCAGGATCGGAGAGGGGTGGCGCAGTTCCCAGGCCACGAACGCCACCAGTCCGGCGGCGCCGATCGCCGCAGCCGTGATCGCGCCGGTGTGCCAGCCGAAGTGCGGCCCCTCGATGATGGCGTAGACGAGCGCGCCCACGGTGACCACGGACAGCAGTCCGCCCACCAGGTCGAGACGGCCCATGCCCGCGGCGCGGGAGGGGGGCACCAGCACCAGCGAGGCGATGACGGCCACGGCGGCGATGGGCACGTTGATCAGGAAGGTGGAGCCCCACGCGTGGTCCTTGAGCAGCACGCCGGCCAGCAGCGGGCCCATGGCGATGCCCAGGCCCGAGGTCGCGGACCAGGCGACGATCGCCCGCGCCCGCTCGGCCCGCGGGAAGGAGGCCACCAGCAGGGACAGCGTCGCCGGCATGACGATCGCGGCGCCGACGCCCATGACGGCGCGCGCGGCGATCACCGCGTCGGCGCTGTGGACCAGGCTGCCCATCACCGACCCGCCGGCGAAGACCAGCAAGCCGGCGATCAGCGCGCCGCGGCGACTGTACTTGTCGCCGACCGCGCCGAGGATCAGCATCAGCGCCGCGTAGGGGACGGTGTAGCCGTCGACGACCCACTGCAGATCCGCGCTGCTCAGCGACAGGTCCCGGGTCATGTCGGGCGCGGCCACAATCAGCGAGGTGTTCGCCATGACGACGATCAGCAGGCTGAGGCAGAGCACCAGCAGCGCCCACCACCTGCGCGGATAGGGGGTCTTCATCCGGTCCACCGGGACCGAGGCGATCAGGGGCATGGCAGCAGACCTCCGCCAGAGAAACTTGCATTGACGAGTGCAACAATAGAAACCTGCACGCGATCGTGCAAGTATTGGGCTGCCACGAGACAGGGAGCCGCATCCATGACCGCAAGCCAGCTGCCCGCCCCCCAGCGCAGCCACGCCCGCTCAAATCGGGCCCGGATCCTCGCTACCGCCCGCGAGGAGCTGGGACGCAACGCGGACGCCACCCTCGACGAGCTGGCCCGGGCCGCCGGCGTCGCCCGGCGCACGCTCTTCGGCCACTTCCCGAACCGGCAGGCCCTGATCGCGGCTCTCGCCGAGGAGGCGACGCAATCGATCGAGGAGGCCGTGGACACGGCCCGCCGGCCCGGGGACGACGCCGCGACTGCGATGGTCCGGATGACCCTGGCGATGTGGACGGTCGGCGACCGCTACCGCATGCTGATCTCGCTCGCGCGCCGGGACATCGGCGAGGAGGGCGTCCGCGCCGCTCTCGAACCGGCCCGCACCGAGGCGACCGCCAACATCCGCCGCGGTCAGCAGGACGGCGTCTTCGCCGACGTCCTCCCCGCGCCGGTACTGTCCCGGGCGCTGGAAGCGCTGACCCTGGCCCTCATCGAGGAGCAGGACAGCCCGGACTGGACCAGCCCCTCGGGCGAAGCGGCCGCCGTCGCCCTCCTGCTCGCCTCCGGGGTCTCCCGCCCCGAGGCCCGCGAACTCGTCCGCTCCATCCTCGACGGCGGGGACCGGGCCGAGTAGACCCGGACGCAGCCGCCGCGTCCGCCGCCGACGCACCTTCGGGGGCACGGCGTACCGTCGTCGGGTTTTGAGGCCCGGGCGGACATTGGCCCGATCACCGCGCGGGGCATACCGGCCCCACGCGTGGCGAGCGCGGCACCGCTTCCTGGGATGAGCTGCGGGTGTCGCTGCGTGTTGACGCACCAGCCGAGCAGTCTGATGATGTAATCAGTTATGTGGATGCAGTCAGAAGTGGCTGTGCACCCGAATCCCGAGGAGAGATGCCATGAGTGAGATCGACCTGAACGCCAGGTTCCAGAAGCTGCCCGAGACCGTCCGTGAGAAGGTCGAGACCGCCCTGTCGGACGCCAAGATCGCGCTGAAGGTGCGCATCGGCGAACTGCTGTCCGACAAGCAGGAGGCGGCCGAGCACGCCGTCACCAGGGCCGGACGCATCGGCGCTAAGAGCGGCGAGGTCTCCGAGCTGACGGCGATCCTGCCGCTCAAGCCGCACGGCGCCGAGCGGCTGCGCAAGTTCTTCAAGCTGGTGGACGGCAACCTGGTGGGCGCCGGCCAGGTCGGCACGCTGCACAACATGCGCTTCGTGTTCCTCGACGACGACACGAAGCTGCTGTTCGCCACCGCCTTCGACGGCGAGTGGGACCCCTACATCGACGACTTCGCCACCAAGATCCCCGAGATGATGGACTACCTGTTCAGCAACGTCGAGGGCTGGCCCGGCATCACCTCGCCCGACGTCAAGGACTTCATCGTCAAGTACCAGATCCCGGCGGAGGCGTGGTTCGTCGCCCACCCGAGCCTCACCGTCGCCGAGGCCGGCCGGCTCAAGCGGCAGGAGGCAGCCGTCCAGCGCTTCCTGTCCGACCTCAACTGAAAGCGCCTCCGCCATGTCCGTCTTCCGACGCCTGCGCAGGCCGCCCACGCTGGACCTCGACGACATCCAGGCCACGCTGCTGCGGGCCAGGCCCGAGCCCTACTTCGGCACCCATGCGATCCTGGAGATCACCGACCCGGCCGCGGGCAGGGAACTGCTGCGCCGCCTCGCCCCCAGGGTGACCTCGGCCGCCCGCTGGGACGAACCGCAGCCGTCCTGGCTCGCGCTCGCCCTCAGCTACCAGGGGCTGGTGGCCCTGGGCCTGCCGGAGGCGTCCCTGGCCTCCTTTCCGGCCAACTTCCGCGCCGGGATGGCCGCCCGGGCCGAGCGGCTGCGGGACACAGGCCCGAACGCGCCGGAGCGCTGGGAGTTCCCGTTCGGCACTCCGCGCGTGCACGTCGCCGTCAGCGTCTACGCCGACAACAAGGACGACTGGAAGACCGAAGTTGCAAGATATGAGGAGGAGTTGAAGGCTCTCTCCGGCGTGCGCCTGCTGTCCCACCAGGACTTCGCCGCCGACGGCTTCAACGTGTTCGGGTACCGGGACGGGTTCAGTCAGCCTGTCGTCGAGGGGAGCGGCGCCGAGCCGCTGCCCGGTGACGGCAGGCCGATCAAGGCCGGCGAGTTCGTGCTCGGCCACCCGAGCGAGACCGGCGTCCCGCTGCCCACCCCGACTCCCGACGTCCTCGGCCGCAACGGCACCTACGTCGTCTTCCGCAAGTACCACTCCCACGTGGCCGCCTTCAACGCCTGGCTGCACGCCAACGGCCGCACCGAGGCCGAACGTGAGCTGTTGGCCGCCAAGTTGGTGGGCCGGTGGCGCAGCGGTGCCCCGCTGGCCCTCGCCCCGGAGCGCGACAACCCGGCGGTCGGGGAAGACCCCGACCGGATCAACGACTTCGACTACGCCGCCGACCCTCGGGGCCTGCGCACCCCCCTGGGCTCCCACATCCGCCGGATGAACCCGCGCGACACGAAGCTGACCGTCCTCACCGACGTCAACATCCGCCGGATCATCCGGCGCGGGACCTCCTACGGCACCCAGCTGCCCCCGGACCGCCTCAAGGACGACGGCCGGCCGCGCGGCCTGGACTTCATCGCCCTCGGCGCCCGGGCCATCGACAACGTCGAGTTCCTGCAGAGCGAATGGGTCAGCTCCGGCAACTTCATGGGCCTGGGCAAGGAGAAGGACCCGATGATCTCGCTCCAGGACAAGGGCGCCTACTTCACCGTGCCCGGCACCCCGCCGCGGCGGGTGCAGAACATCCAGTCCTTCAACACCCTGCTCGGCGGCGAGTACTTCTTCATGCCCAGCCTCTCCGCCATCCGCTGGCTCAGCAGCGCCCACTGACGTCCACTCCCCGCGGGAGCCCCCATGACCGCAACGCCTTCGTACGTCCGCTACCGCCCCGACCTCGAACACCCCTTCCCGGACGAGGAGGAACTCGTCCGCCAGGTCGTCGCGGCCATGGGCAAGGCCAACCAGCAGGTCGCCGACAAGCATCGCCACGGCCTGCGCGACGCCCACGCCAAGAGCCACGGCGTCCTCGCTGGGGAGCTGCACGTCCGGCCAGGTCTCCCCGGCCCCCTCGCCCAGGGCCTGTTCGCCGAGCCGGCCGTGTACCCGGTGATCGTCAGGTTCTCCTCCGCGCCGGGGGACCTGCGCTCCGACCAGGTGGCCGTCCAGCGCGGCATGGCGATCAAGGTCATCGGCGCGCCCGGGCCGCGCGCGCTCGACGACGGTTTCACGACCCAGGACTTCCTGCTCGTCAACCACCCGACCCTGCCGTTCGGCGACATCGCCGCATACGCCAAGCTGCAGGGGCTGCTGGAGAAGCAACCCCGCCAGAGCGACCAGCAGTTGCAGCTGACCGGGCTGGCGGCCCGCGCCGCCGCCAAGGCCCTCACCCGGGTGGGACGTCCACTCCCGCCCGCCGTGGAGACCCTGGCCGCCGCCAACCACCACATCCTCGGCGAGACGTTCCACTCCATGGCCGCGCTCCGCCACGGCGACCACGTGGCCAAGATCTCGGCCGCACCCCGCTCGGCGCACGTCCAAGCCCTCACGGGTCAGCCCGTCCCGAGGAAGGCCGGCGAGTCGGCCCTGCGCGACCTGGTCGTCGACTTCTTCGCCGAGGAGGGCGCCGAGTACGACCTCCGGGCCCAACTGTGCGTCGACGAGGAGCGGATGCCGGTGGAGGACGCGTCGGTCCTGTGGCCGGAGGACCTGTCACCCCATCAGGTCGTCGCCACGCTGCACCTGCCCGCCCAGGACGCGTACAGCGACGCCCGCCGCCGCTACGCCGACGACGTGCTGTCCTTCAGCCCGTGGCACGCGCTGGAGGCCCACCGGCCGCTGGGCTCGATCATGCGTTCGCGCAGGGCCGCCTACCCCAGCTCCAGCGAGTTCCGCCATCGGCTCAACGGGGTCGAGCCGCGGGAGCCGTCCGACATCAAGGAACTCCCGGACTGAGTCCCTGCCCGGGCCCTCGCCCCGAGCCTCAGCCCGAGCCTCCTGCCCGCACCGGAGCCGGAGGGCCACCCCGATCACCTCGGGGTGGCCCTCCGGCTTCTGCGCTTGGCCTCGGGCACGCCGGAGGGGTCCGGCGACCCACAGGTCGCCGGACCCCTGAGGCACTCGCCGCCCCCGACCGTCCCCGTCAGGGCGGAATGGTCGGCCGGGCGGCGGCGAGGGACACGGGCCGGGGAGCGGACCCCGGGTCAGCCGCGTGCGCGGCTGCGGCGCTCGGCTCCCAGAGCGGCGTAGTAGTCGAGGAGTTCGGGCGCGTCCACGGTGGTCGGGTTGACCACCTGCTCGGCGGGGGCGCCCTGGAGCAGCCGCTTCACCGGCACCTCCAGCTTCTTGCCGGTGCGCGTGTGGGGGATCGCCGGGACTTCGAGGATCTCGTCGGGGACGTGGCGGGGCGAGACCTCGGCCCGGATCGCCTCCTTGATCTTCTCGCGCAGCGCCTGATCCAGCGTCACTCCCGGTGCGGGGACCACGAAAAGGGGCATCCAGTAGCCGCCGTCCGGTTCCTCCGCGCCGATGACCAAGGCCTCGGTGATCTCCGGGAGGCGCTCCACCGCGTCGTGGATGTCGGCGCTGCCGAGGCGGACGCCGTTGCGGTTGAGTGTGGAGTCGGAGCGGCCGTGGACGATGACCGAGCCGTGGGAGGTGTGGGTGATCCAGTCGCCGTGGCGCCACACCCCGGGGTAGGTGGAGAAGTAGGCCTCGCGGTAGCGGCTGCCGTCGGGGTCGTTCCAGAAGCGGAGCGGCATTGAGGGCATGGGCCGGGTGACGACCAGTTCGCCGACCTCGTCGGTGACCGGGCGGCCCTCGGCGTCGTACGCGGCCAGCGCCACGCCCAGGTTGGGCGCGGACAGCTCGCCGGCCCAGATGGGGGTGGTGGGGGCGCTGCCGGCGAAGCCGGAGACGATGTCGGTGCCGCCGCTGGTGGAGGCCAGCAGGGCGTGTCCGCCGACGTGGTCGCGCACCCAGGGGTAGGCGGAGGCGGGCACGGCGGAGCCGGTGCAGCCGACCACGCGGACGGACGAGAGGTCGTGGACCGAGGGGTCGATGCCGAACTTGGCCATCCCGAGCAGGTACTGGGGGCTGGTGCCGAACAACGTGACCCGGTGGCGGGCGGCCAGCTCCCACAGGACGTCGGGCTTGGCGAAGGGCGCCGGGCTGCCGTCGTAGGTGCAGGTGGCGGCGCCGGTCAGCAGCGTGGAGGCGACCAGGTTCCACATCATCCAGTGGGTGGTGGTGTACCACAGCAGCCGGTCGCCGGGACGGAGGTCCGAGTGCAGGCCGAGGGTCTTCAGGTGCTCCAGCAGCACCCCGCCGTGGCCGTGGACGATGCCTTTGGGCAGGCCGGTGGTGCCGGAGGAGAAGACGACCCACAACGGGTGGTCGAACGGCAGTGGGGCGCAGGTGAGTTGCTCGGTCCGGCCGACCGCCGCGGCCCAGGGCACGGCCGGGGACGGGTAGGCCGCCTCCAGGCGGGGGAGGCGGACGTGGTCCACCAGCACGGTGGCCTTCAACGTCGGCAGGGCGCAGGCGAGTTCGAGGGCGGCCGCACGGCGGTCGTGGACCGTGCCGTTGAAGAGGTAGCCGTCGGCGGCGATCAGGACCGTCGGTTCCAGTTGGGCGAAGCGGTCGGCGGCGGCCTTGGGGGCGTAGTCCTGCCCGCACACCGACCACACCGCGCCCAGGCTCGCGGCCGCCAGGAAGGCGACGATCGCGTGCGGGGTGTTCGGCAGGTAGCCGACGACCCGGTCGCCCGCCGCCACGCCCAGGTCGCGCAGGGTCGCGGCCACGGAGGCGACCTGGGAGCGCAGCTGGCCGCCGGTCACCTCGTACCCCGCCCCGGTCTCGTCGAGGACGAGGACGGCCACGTCGTCGTCCCCGAGGTTGCGCAGCGCGTGGTGGGCGTAGTTGAGGGTGGCACCGGGGAACCAGCGGGCGCCCGGCATGGTCTCCTCGGCCAGGACCTGCGCGTACGGGGCGTCGGCGTCGACCTGGAAGTACTCCCAGACCGCGCTCCAGAAACCTTCGAGGTCGGTGACCGACCAGCGGTGCAGGGCGGCGTAGTCGGAGCCGGCGGTCACGCCCCGGTGCTGCGCCGCCCAGGCGGCGAAGTCCACGATGCGGCTTGCCGCCGCGGTCTGCGGATCGGGCGTGGAGAAGGGGTCCGGGTACGGCGTTGTCATCGGGGGATGCTCCTCAACAGGCTCTCAGCGGCTGCTGGTTGGGAGGGCGAGGGGATTCGTGTGGTGTGCAGCAGGGACGCCCAGGCAGCCATGGCCGCGAAGTCGCCGCCGCCGCGCGGGACCACGTCCAGCACGACCCGGTCCGGCCGCAGCAGCACGGCGTCCACGCGCTTGGCGCGCATCCAGGCGGCCAGCAGGCCGCCGTCCCCGAGCTCGGACACGGCGACGGTCCGGGCGCCGAGGCCGGCGGCGACCGCCTGCACCGCGGGCGGCAGCGGGGCCAGGGTCAGCACGGCGAAGGAGTCGCCGAGCAGGTCGTCGAACCGGGTGCAGCCTCCCGGGCCGACCACCCACGGCTGCGGGCAGAAGCGGCCCACCAGACCGCGACCCGCTCCGCCGGGGCGTCGCGGGACGAGCGGCCCGGCGGTCAGGGTGGGGCTGAGGCCGCGACCGGCCGCGGTGGTCAGACCTGGTATGCGGACGGCAGCGCCCAGCAGGCCCCGGCGCACGGCGGCGGCGCCGTCCTGGCCGCCGGTCATGGCCCATCCCATGGCGACCGCCATCCGTATGACGCGCCGGGCGTGCGGCTTGCGCTCGCTCTCGTACGTGTCCAACAGCCGCTCGTCCGCACCCTGTTGCAGCACCCAGGCCAGCTTCCAGCTGAGGTTGTAGGCGTCCCGCATGCCCGCGCACAGGCCCTGCCCGATGAACGGTGGCGTGAGGTGGGCCGCGTCGCCGAGGAGGAAGATCCGGCCCGCACGCCAGCGGTCGGCGATCCGCGCCCGGAAGGTGTACGCGGCCTGCCGCACCACTTCGACGTCGGCGTCGTGCGCGAGGTCGACCCAGGGCGCGAGCAGCTCCCGCAGCCGCTCGCGGTCGAGCTCCGCGCCGTCCGGGAGCCGGAACTCCCAACGGTAGCGGTCCTCCCCGATCCGCATGAACGTGGCCGGTCGCTGCGGGTCGCAGACCTGGTCGACGCCCTCCCAGCAGCGCACGGGGAGGCTGGTGCGGACGTCGATGACCGTCCACCGCTCCTCGAAGCGCAGGTCCTCCCAGGTGGCGCCGACGGCCTCGCGGGTGAGGCTGTTGGCGCCGTCGCAGCCGAGTACCGCGTCCGCCCGCAGCAGGTGCTCGCCTTCCTCGTCGCGGTAGGTGACCCGGACCGGTCCGGTGCCGTCCTGCTCGACCCCGGTGACCTCGGCCCCGCCGCGCAGCTCGCACTGCGGGGTGCGGGCCAGGGCGTCGCGCAGGACTCGCTCCAGCTCGGGCTGGTCGAACATGCTGGTCTGCTGGAAACCGTGCAGGCCCTGCTCGGTGCGGGAGAACTCCGCCATCGTCCGGTGCCGGGAGTCCAGCAGCCGCAGCCCGCGGGCGGGGCGGGCGATTGCGGTGAACTCCTCGTGGACTCCGGCGGCTTGGAGGATGCGGCACACCTCGTCGTCGGTGGCGACGGCGCGGGGCAGCGGGTAGACGTCCTGGTGGCGTTCGAGGAGGACGGTCCTCACGCCGCGCCGGGCCAGCAGGAGGGCGGCGGTGACGCCCACGGGTCCGGCTCCGACGATCACCACGGGAACGTGCTGGGCGGTCATGTGCGGCTCGATTCGGTTCTCGTTCGCGTCGGCGCCGACGCGTCGGTCATTTCGCGTCGGTGACGGAGGTGCGCTGCCGGCCGAGGTCGATGCGCCGGTCCGCGGTGGCGATGGACGCGGTTACCACGTCACCGGTGCGCAGGTAGTGGGGGTTCTTCTCCTGACTCTTGAAGAACGCCTTCCACTTCACCGCCGGCGGCAGCAGCGCGCCGATCTTCTCGACGGCCTTCGGTGGGGCCTTGAGGGCGGTGCCACCCGGGGTGCCGGTCAGCAGCAGGTCGCCCGGGTCGAGGGCCTGGAAGCGCGCGAGCAGCGTCAGCGCCTGCGCCGGGCGGACGATCATGTCGGCGAGGGTGCGGTCCTGACGCAGCTCGCCGTTGACGGACAACTGCAGCCGAAGGTCCAGGAGATGGGCGAAGTCCTCCGGTTCCAGCAGGGTGAGGTGGGGGCCGGTCGGGGTGAAGGTGGGGTAGGACTTGCTCTCGTAGAACTGTGTCTTCGTCAGCTGGACGTCGCGTGCGCTGACGTCGTTGGTGACCACGAGCCCAGCGACGTACGAAGGCAAGTCGCGGTCCTCGACGACGGTGCCGACCGGCAGCGGGGCGCCCAGGACCAGGCCGAGCTCGATCTCGTAGTCGAGGAAGCGCACGTGCGAGGGTCGGACGATGCTGTCGTTGGGCCCGCTGACAGAGCCGGACGCCTTGCGGAAGAACGTGGGCGGGATCTCGCCGGTGAAGCCCGAATCCCGGGCATGGCTGCGGTAGTTGACCATCTGCGCGACGACCCGGCAGGGCGTGGTGACCGGGGACAGCGCCACCAGGTCGGCGACGGGCGTGCCGGACTCGCCGGACCCGGCGGCCGCCGCGACGGCGGCGCGGTCGGCCAGCAGTTCGCCGGTGGTCGCGGCCTTGGTGCCGACCGGGACGGCGTGGTCGCCGCGGACGACCCACCACCCCTCGGCGGTACGCAGGACGTTGGTGCTCATGTCGGTTGCCTTTGCGTGAAGGGGGTGGACGGAGTCAGGAGTTGGCGGCCTTGAGCAGGCCGAGCAGGCGTGCCGGGTCCATCTCGTTGTCGCCGCGCAGGGCCTGGAAGACGTCGCGGATGCGCTGCGGGGAGGGACTGGCGCCCAGGAAGTCGCGGGTGGCCGGCGGACCCCACTGCGCGAGCCCGGTGGTGGACATGGGCGCCCAGCCGGGCTCCACGTCGCAGGAGAACAGGTCGCCGTCGGAGAAGTGCTCCAGCATGAAGCGGTCCGGATCGCGCCAGTAGTCGAACAGCTGACTGCCCTGGATGTGCCGTCCGATGCCCCAGCTGCGCTGGTAGCCACGCTCCTTGAGGTACTCGCCACCGGTGGCGATCGCGTCCAGGTCGGTGACCTGGTAGGCGGAGTGGACGTAGCCGTTGCCGGGGCCCAGGTGCAGGGCCAGGGTGTGGTGGTCCACGGCCAGGCTGCCCTGGTCGCAGCGGATGAAGGCCATCGTGGGGCCGCGGTCGCGCTGGCCGTCCAGGAAGAGGAAGTCGGACACGATCATGCCGAGGGTGTCCAGGTACCAGTCCAGCGCCTGGGCGAACACGCGGGTCTCCAGCACCACGTGGCCCAGCCGCTGGATCCGGGACGGCTCCCGCGGCGGCCGCTGCGTGGCGTTGGTCCGGCGGTGGTCGGTGCCAGTGTTGAGCAGCAACGTCCGCTGTTCGGGCAGGGCCGGCAGCTCCTCGCCGCAGTAGACGACGCGCACCGGCAGGCCCGAGGGGTCGAGCAGGTCCACCGTCCGGCCCCCGCCGTGCACGTCCGCGTCCCGTACGGCGGAGCCGACGGCGCGGGCGAGCCGGTCCAGGTCGGCCCGCTCGGCCGCACGGAAGACCGGGCCGATGAAGCGGGAGGTGCGGCCCTTGCGGATCACCATGCAGGGCGAGCCCGCGAAGGTGCCCCGCAGCCACAGCTCGCGCTCGGTGCGCGCGGCGACGGCGAACCCGAAGTCGCGGGCGAAGACCTCCGCCCGGTCCAGGTCGGGCTTCTCGAACTCCAGCCAGGCCAGGTCGGCCACCTTGATCACGGGGTTCCGCGACCTTCCGGGGTGCTCGCCACGCAGGGCGCCCTGCTCGCTGTGGAGGTCCTGGTGGGCCGTCCGCAGGCCGGTGGCGCCGACCGCGTCGACGGGGGTTGTTTCGGACATGGTGTCCTCCAGGCAACATTGCTGTAATGAGGAAATCATCATCTCTGAGCGTTCGATCGTCAATAGCTGCTCTCCGGGCAAGGTGATGACTTCATCAGTCATGTACTGATGAAGTCATCAGAACTGTGGCATTGTGGGGATTGTTGCTAGACTTTGGCGCATGTCGACGTCAGCCCCGCCCCAGAACCGATTCGAACGGCGTCGTGCCGAGACCCGTCAGGCGCTCATCCGGGCCGCCCGGCAGATACTCGCCGAGGCCGGCGACACGAACGTGAGCATCCAGACGATCGCGGAACGCGCGGATGTCGGCTTCGGCTCCTTCTACAACCACTTCGACTCCAAGGCAGAACTGTTCGACGCCGCCGTACAGGACGCCCTGGAGGAGCTCGGCCAGACCTTTGACCGGCATCTGGAAGACGTCGACGACCCGGCGGAACTGGTCGCCGCGGGCTTCCGGCTCAGCGCCCGCCTGACCGTCGCCCGGCCCGAACTGATGCAGGTCCTGCGCTACCGCGGCCTCGGTCACATCTACTCCGACTCGGGCCTGGCCCCGCGCGCCGCGCGCGATCTGGAGACCGGCATCACCTCCGGCCGGTTCACCATCTCCGACCCGGCCAGCGCCCTGGTGGCCCTCGGGGGCTCACTGCTGGCACTGGTGGAGCAGCGTTTCGCCCGCCCGGAACTCGATGGCGACGAGGCCGCGTCCAACCTGGCCGAGATGCTGCTGCGGATGCTGGGCCTCACCCCGGAGGACGCCCACGAGGTCGCCCACCGCCCGCTGCCCGACATCGACTGATTCGGCCGCCCGAGCGCCGGAGCAGAGCAGCAGACGAATTGCTCTGTGTCACTCGACGGGCGATGCTGAAGGGCAGGCCACGGGGCGACATTCGGGCAGGGAGGCGCCATGACGGACTTCGACGGGGTACCTGATGGTCTCCCCTTCCCGGGCCTCGGGCGCCGCCGACGAGGCGGTGGCGATCGTGGTCACGGATTCCGATGGTCGCGTCACCGGTTGGAGTCGTGGAGCGCAAGCGTTGTGGGGTTACTCCTCGGGCGAGATCATCGGCAAGCCTGTCGTCGAGCTGCTCACCACTGAGGGTGACGGTCTACAGCACCGCGACGGCCACTCTCTGGATGCGCACGCGAGGTGGTGCGCGCTGCTCGGCGGTCCCCGAGTCCCCGAGTGGCCTCCCGCTGTTCGACCACGCGTCGCAGAGCCCCGATGCCAAGCCGGTGGAATACCTCGGCGAGCTGGCCAAGCAGTTCCCTGAGGGCATCTACGGCATGGACACCGCGACCGAGGCGCGCACGACGGACGCGGAGAAGTACCGCGAGAACATCCTGCTCATGCAGAACTTGGTCGAGAACGTGATCAAGGAGCGCCGCGAGGGGAACGCCACTGGCGAGGAGGACCTGCTGGGCCTCATGCTGGAGGCCATCGACCCCGAGACCGGCAAGCACCTGGCCGATGACAACGTCCGCGCCCAAGCACTGACGTTCCTGATTGCCGGTCACGAGACCACCAGCGGTCTGCTGTCGTTCGCCACCTACTCGTTGATGCGCAACCCGCACGTGCTGGCCCAGGCCTACGCCGAGGTGGACCGCCTGCTGCCCGGTGACACCGTGCCGGACTTCGACACGATCATGAAGCTGGACGTCATCCCGCGCATCCTCGACGAGACCTTGCACCTGTCTACGTCTGCGGTGACGGCCGCCGTATGGCCCCCGCAGTGCGCGAGGCCTTCGCCGCCTTCCCTCGCCGCCACGTCGGCAGCGACGACGAGACCGCCCAGCAGTGGCTCGCCCAGCTCGAGGCCGACGAGCGCTACCAGCAGGACGTCTTCGACTGACCCTCAAACCCCGGGAGGCGTGCGGCACACCACCCCCGCCGTCCGCACGCCTCCCGGTCCCCCGCCCCGCGGGAACTGCTCGGCACCTGCCGGCCCGAAACGCCGGACCGTGCCGCTCTCGCAGAAAGCAGATCCTTGTGGACACCATGCTTGCCGGACGCTTCCACCTGGACTCGAAGAAGTGCGTCGTGGAAGAGGCTTCCATCCCGTGCCCGGCCCCAGCGAGGTCCTCGTCGAGGTCAAGGCTGCCGGCGTCTGCCTCTCGGACGTCCACCTGCTCGACGGCTCCCTCGTGCCGATGTTCGCCACCCCCGACACCATCACCGTCGGCCACGAGGTCTCCGGTGGGATCCACACCCTCGGCCCCGACCTCAAGCGCGACCTGAGCGTCGGCACTTGCGTCACCCTGGAGGCCGGCAAGACCTGCGGCCAGTGCGCCGGCTGCGTGCGCCGCCGCCCGTGCACCCAGATGCTCACTGCGGGCATCGACTACGACGGCGGCTGGGCTCAGTACACCGTCGCCCGGAAGACACCCCCCTCGCCATCCCCGACAGCCTCCCCTTCGACCGGCTGCGATCGTTCCCGACGCGGTCTCCGCCCCTACGCCGCCGCCATCGTGGCGACCGCCGGTGTGCGCCCGGCCCAGTCCGTCGGCGTGTGGAGCGTGGGCGGCGTCGGCGCCCACAACGGCCGCCTCGCCTGCCTGGTCGCCGTCGCGCCGGTCATCGCGCTCGACCCGCTGCCCAGCGCCCGTGAGCGTGCCCCTCGCCTTGCGGCGCGGATATCGCCCTCGACTCGACGGCCGACGACTTCGCCGAGCAGGTCCTCGAAGCCACCTGCGGCCGGGGCCTGGACTTCGCCTTCGACTGCGCCGGAGTGCCCGCCGTCCGCGCGCAGGCCGCCTCCGTGCTCGGCCTCAAGGGCTCCCTCATCCTCGTCGGCGTCACCCCCACCCGCTGACCATCACCGAAGGCCTGACCTTCAACTACCTGTCCAGGCAGGTGCGCGGTCACTACGGCGGCTTCCCCGAGTCGGTCTCCGAGCTTGTTCAGCTCGCTTTCAACGACCGTCTCGACCTTGTGGGGCTCGTAAAGTCATCGCTGCAGATGGGGTCGGGTGCAGAGCCCTGGTTGGGGGTTGACATGCTGCAGCGGTGATCGTCTCGTTCGTGTATCGGGTCACCCGGGCGTTGCTGGCCGTGCCTGCGGTGCTCTGTCGCCGAGGGATGGCCAAGGACGCGGAACTGCTGGTGCTGCGGCACGAGAACGCGGTGCTCCGACGGCACCTTGGGGGCCGGGTCCGTTACGAGCCCTCGGACAGGTTCTGGTTGGCGGCGCTGTCGTCGCTGATACCGCGTTGCGACTGGAGCCGGGTCTTCCCGGTCACCCCGGGGACGCTGCTCGCGTGGCATCGCAGGCTCATTGAGAAGCGGTGGGACTACTCCCACCGACGCCGACCTACCGGGCGTCCGCCGACGACAGCGGCACTCAAGCGTCTGGTTCTGCGTCTGGCTCGCGAGAACCCGCGGTGGGGTCACCGGCGGATCCAGGGTGAACTGGCCCGGTTGGGACATTCGATTGCGCCGTCCACGGTTTGGCAGATCCTGCGCGCGGCCGGCGTCGACCCGGCCCCGCGCCGCACCGGCCCGAGCTGGCGGGAGTTCCTCACCGCGCAGGCCGAGGGGATCGTCGCGGCGGACTTCTTCCACACCGACACGATCACTGGCAGGCGGCTGTACGCGCTGGCGTTCCTGGAACACGGCACCCGCAAGCTCCACATCACGGCGTCACCACCCATCCCACCGCGCAGTGGGCGATCCAGCAGGCCCGTAACCTGACCGCCGACCTCGGTGCCCGCGTCGAGTCGCTTCGCTTCGTGCTGCGCGATCGCGACAGCAAGTACACCGACGCCTTCGACGCCGTCTCTCTGCTCCCCGATCAGCAACAGGCCTCCGCCGAGGCAGTGGCCGACTTGATCGCCAGGCATCGGCGTCGGGCGTAGCACCGGCGATCAGCTCTGCATCGTCATCAACTGACCAACGAACAAGGCCGGGGGGGGGGGAAAAGGGGGGGGTTGGGCCCCGGGACCTTCTGGGTGGGGGGAGGGGGGGGGCGCGGGGACGGCCGGGTGGGGGGAGCGAGAGAGAGCCGGGATGTTCCCCC